>JAKSOT010000001.1 GCA_024405455.1 Akkermansia sp.
GCCGTACGTGATGCGCTACAACGCGGAGTACACGGGCGACAAGTTCCGCGAGATCGCGCGCGTGATGGGCGTTGCCGGAGTGGATGCCATGAGCCCCGCCGAGTTCCGCAAGGCCGCCGTGGATGCCGTGGTCACCCTCTCCAAGGATGTGGGCATCCCCCAAACCCTCAAGGAAATCGGCGTGAAGGAGGAGGACCTGGACGCCCTCGCGGACGCCGCCATGGCGGATGTCTGCACCGGCGGCAACCCCCGCCCCTGCAACAAGCAGGAGCTGCTGGATCTCTACCGGGAAGCCTTTGGGTGATTTACGATTTACAATTGACGATTTACAATTTGAGAATAATGCCGCGCCACAGGCGCGGTAGATTACAGGTTTCATCTGGCATCCTGCCAGATGAAACATTGTTGCATCGCGCCCCGTGGGCGCGCTCTATGTGAGCCATCCCAATGGCGACACAAGGTTAGCCCAGGCCGGAACACCGCCGACGGCCCCCGAAGGGGCGCGCCCGAATCAAGGCCTGGGGGTGACCTCGTTGGTACTTCTCGGCACGGAGTCCCGCCGCATGGCTCAAAGCCAAGCGGGGCGGGATGTTTCACGCGCGCGGAGCGCGCCTAACTTACAAATTGTCAATCGTCAATTGTAAATTGCAAATGGCCTTTACAGCTCGTAGTAGGTGTAGCCGTTGAGGCCGTTTCTGTAGGCCTCCATGGCGTTTCTGCGCTGGCGGGGTGTGAGCTTGCCGTTGTTGACGGCGTTTTCCGCGATGGCGCGGAACTTGGCCACCAGGTCCTTGGAATCGTACTTCACGTAGGAGAGGACGTCCGCCACGGAGTCGCCCTCCTCCTCGTTGGTGAAGACGGGGCGCCCGTTCTCCAGGTGGACGCTCACCACGTTGGTGTCGCCCAGCAGGTTGTGGATGTCGCCGAGGGTCTCCTGGTAGGCGCCGACGAGGAAGGCGGCGATGTAGTAGTTCTCGTCCGGCTCCACCTCGTGGAGGGGGAGTGAGGTGGCGACGTCCTCGCGGTCGATGAACTTGTCCACCTTTCCGTCGCAGTCGCAGGTGATGTCCACGAGTACGGTCTTCTGTGTGGGACGCTCGCAGAGGCGCTGGATGGGCATGACGGGGAAGAGCTGGTCGATGGCCCAGGAATCCGGCAGGCTCTGGAAGAGGGAGAAGTTGGCGTAGTAGAAGTCCACCATGTTGTCGGATACCTCCTTCAAGTCTTCCGGGATTTCGCTCATCTCGGAGATGCGCTGGGCGATGAGTCCCATGATGTGCCAGTAGATGGCCTCGCCGATGCCGCGCTCGCGGAGGGACGCGTTGCCGTAGAAGAACTGCATGCGGAGCTGGTCTCGGTAGTAGTTGGCGTCGTTGTAGCGCTCCTGGATGTTCTTGCGGGTGAGGATGCGGCGGGTCTCGTCCAGCGCGCGCAGGGTCTCGCTGGCGCCCTGCGGCAGGGCGGGCGGCACGCTCTCGCGGCCGGGCGCGCTCGTCACGTCCAGCACGTTGAACACCAGCACCGCGTGGTAGGCGGTCACCGCGCGGCCGCTCTCCGTCACCAGCGTGGGATGCGGCACGCCGGCCTTGGTGCACATCTCGCCCACCACCTCCACCACGTCTCGCGCGTACTCCGCCACGGAGTAGTTGCAGGAGGAGTGGAAGTTGGTCTGCGAGCCGTCGTAGTCCACGGCCAGGCCGCCGCCCATGTCCAGCGTGCCCATGGGCGCGCCCTCGCGCACCAGGTCCACGTAGATGCGCACGGCCTCCGTCAGGCCCTCTCGGATGACGGAGATGTTGGGAATCTGGGAGCCCTGGTGGTAGTGCAGCACCTTGAGGCAGTGCAGCTTTCCGGCGGCCTTGAGCTGGTCCACGGCATCAATGACCTGGGCGGCGTTGAGACCGAAGACGGATTTGTCTCCGGCGGACTCGCTCCAATGGCCGGAGCCCTTGGCGGCGAGGCGCACGCGGATGCCGAGGTTGGGCTCGATGCCCAGCTTCTCCGCGCGGTCCAGGATGGCGGGCAGCTCGTTGGGCATCTCCAGTATCAGGTGGATGTTCAGCCCCATCTGCTGGCCCATGAGCGCCAGGTCGATGTACTCGTCGTCCTTGTACCCGTTGCACATCAGGAAGGCCTCCGGGTCGGTCATCTGGGCCATGGCGGCGAAAAGCTCCGGCTTGGAGCCGGCCTCCAGGCCGTAGTGGTACGGCTTGCCGCAGGAGACGATTTCCTCCACGATCTGGCGCTGCTGGTTCACCTTGATGGGGTACACGCCGCGGTACACGCCCTTGTAGTCCACCTCCTTGATGGCCTTGGCAAAGCTCTCGTTGAGCTCCTCCACGCGCGCCTGCAGCAGGTCGTTGAAGCGCAGCAGCACCGGCGCGTCCGTCCCGCGGTCCGCCAGGCCGTCCATGATGCTGCGCAGGGAGACGGGCTTCCTGTCGCCGTTGGAATCGCGGAGGACGACGTTGACCTCGCCGTTTCTGGAGACGTTGAAGTATCCGTTGCTCCAGTCCTCGACGGCGTAGAGGTCGGTGGAGTCTGCGGTGGTCCAGTTGTGGACCTTTCGTTTGATGGTGTTTTTGCGGTGGGGCATGGCGGGAGAGGGGCGGTTATTCGCTTTCTTGGTTGATGTTGACGATGGAGCCGCGGGTGTATCGGATGGCGGGGTGTTCCTGCAGGTACTCGTGCAGGATGATCTTCATGTATTCCGCGGTGTCCTTGTGCTTTTGGACGGAGTGGGATTCCGGGACGATGAATTCCTCGACGCCCCAGTTGATGTGGCTGGACCAGTAGGGCACCACGCCATCGGAGCTGCGGGCGAGGAGGCCGCACCTGCCGCGGTTGCCGATGACGGAGAAGGTGGGCACGTCGCGAGTCTTGAGCCCTTGCAGGCCGCGGATGGAATATCCCTCCGGCGAGAGCTGGTCCACGCTGGTGAACCAGCGCGTCATCTCGGACGGGTTCAGCAGGAAGAGGTCCGGGTTCAGCGTGACCATGTTGATGGTCTCGTTCACGATGGCGAAGGGCAGCTCGATGAGCCCGGTGAGGAGCCGCACGATGCCGAAATCCGCCATGGGGGCGCCGCGGTGCGGCGTGGCGAAGTACACCACCATGCCGGCCTTCACGGGCCTGAAGAAATACAGTTGGCGGAACTGCTCCATGGCGGGGTCCTCAAAGGGCTTGTCGATGTGGCTCTTGTCTAGCTCGGCAAGCCGCGCGGGGTCCACCACCTCGGCGTTGACCAGCATGTTCCAGGGTTCCTCGCACTGGCTGAAGTGGGTGATGAGGCCGCCCATGGAGTGGCCCACCACCACCATGTTGTCCCAGTTGCGGTTGCGGTGTTTGGGGTCCACCTTCTCGCGCACGGCGGCGAGTGCCCCGCGGTAGGCGGCGGCGTTGTACACCCAGGCCGGGCCGGTGGGATAGTTGAAGTACCAGAACTGGAAGTTGTTGCGGATGTCCGGGTCCACGTACAGGCGGTTCACCAGCTGGCCGAAGGTTCTGGCGTCCGACAGCAGGCCGTGGGTGAGCACCACGGGTATCTTGTTGGGGTTGTAGGGCTGCAGGCTGGTGAGGCCGATGCTTTCACGCATCTTCTGCGGGCGCAGCAGGCCCAGGAAGCGGTTCTTGTCCTCGTAGGTGAGGCGCCAGTATATTTCCATGGGGGCGGAGAGGTCCGCCGCCAGTTGGTAGCACAGCCTGCCCACGTCGATGGTTTCCTGCTCCAGGCGCGGGATGAAGCGCAGGTTCGGGCGGGCGTTGCGCGGTGTGTCCGGGAAATCCAGCACGGCGGTGAGCGTGACCACGGTGCCCTGGGTGTGAGCGGACGCCAGGGCCGCGTCCTTGTCCTGCAGCTCCCTTGCAACATCGGCGGGCACCACGCCCACCAACGGCACGCCCAGTCCGGGGGCGACGTAGTGCTCCTTCAGGTACTCGAACTCCACCTCCCCGGCGGGCACGATGTCCTCGTACACCATCCGCAGGGAAGGCAGCGACAGCCCGGTGTGGGAGAAGTCCACGATATCCTGGAACGGCGTGGCGCCCGTGCTGCCCTCGGCGTGCACATCGTAGCGCAGTCGCGCCATCAGGGTTTCCAGGCGGCTGTTGTAGCGGTCGATGACGGCCTGCCGCCGCTCCGGCGCGAGGTCGGCGCGCTTGAGCTCCCGCCAATCATGGCGCAGCTGGTCCACGAGCATGCGGTCGGAGAAGGCCTCGCGGGTGAGCGCATGCTCCACATCGGGCTTGTCCGGCTTGGGAATCACGGGCGACTCGCAGGCGGCCAGCAGCGCCCATGCGGCTGCCAGCGCCAGTGCCAGGCGGGTTGCTCCGGAAGTTCCACGCGTCATGCCGCCATTGTATCAAAACGCCCCCGCACGTCAACCTAACAATCACGCCAGCGTGTCGCGGTGCAGGTGCACGCCGGTGAGCTCGTCGTGCAGCTCCGGGATGCCGCCCTGCAGGCGCGGGCCGAAGGATTCCACCAAACGGCAGACGGCCCGGCCTTCGCACGCATTCTCGTATTCCCGCACCCATTCCGCCTGCACGGATGCCGCATCCTCCGAGCATTCCGCCTGCGGGCAGCGCGGCAGGTGCAGCCGCCACGGCTTGGGCGTGAGACGCGCGCGCCAGCACGCCTGCTTGCGGCAGAGGTCCCGGTAGAGCGGGTCCACGTGCAGGCGGCGGAACAGGGTGTCCACCAGCGAGGAATCGAGTTCAACGCCCTCCCCGGAAAGCAGCACGCGCCAGCCCTTGGCCGTGCGGTACAGCCGCATGGAGAGCTTCGGCAGCTCCGCGTGGATCTGCCGCATCACATCCAGCAGACGCCGCTCCGGCGGCGTACCCGCGCCAAACAGCCCCTTCACCATCTCCCACAGGCTCGCCGGCGCCGTGTCCACATCCGCAAAGCAGGTGTCCGTGCTGTTGACCACCAGCGCGCCGTAGCGGTTGCGCGTGATGACGTTGGCGGCGTCCACCGTGCGCCACACGGGCTCCAGCAGGCATGCCTCGTAGGTGTCGCCGTCCTGCCCGCGCAGCTTGCGCAGGGCGGCGCGCATGCGCTGCGCGGATGCCTCGGTGGGCGTGGCGGCAAAGAACTTCTGCATGATGTCCGCGTGCTGCTGGAGCATCTTCCACGCGGCCTGCATGGAGGAATGGGAAAACCCGGTCAGGCGGCAGGTGTAGTCGCCTATCCTCTGCTCCTTGCGAACCCAGTACGGCGGTATGTTCATGGTGCCATGGTACATGCCCCGCGGTGGGGTGTCAAGGCGCTTGTGGGCACGGAACACGGATGGCCATTTGGCATAATTTCGCAAAAAAATGAAGAAAAGGCTTGACAGGCGGGCGGATTTTGCTACACTTCGTCCACCGCGCAAGCGGTTCCTTCGGGATGCGCCGGTAGCTCAATTGGATAGAGCATCTGACTACGGATCAGAAGGTTCGGGGTTCGAATCCCTGCCGGCGTGCTACACTTGCCCTGCCCTACGACCCTGCAAACGCGTCCTCTTCGGCCCGGCTTGTGCACATACAACATGGGGGCGTCTTTGGTTTCGACTGAACACTCGAGATGCCGGCTGCATGTGGAGGTTGAACGGCTGGCCTCCTTAAAAGCCGCTCAAAACATTAAGTGCCTATTCCAATAACGAATACGCCATGGCTGCGTAACTAACGCACCCAGACCCAAGCCCCGACGCCTACTAGGGGTGCGGGTCCTAGCTCAGTAGGCTGGCCTGCGGCGGGGATACCGCGCCGTTGGCGACATCCACAGGTATCTGGCTAGGTGCAAGGCCGACGCAGAGCGGAGCACCGGCGAGAGCAGCAATCTGCGTCTGAACATGGAGATGCTTGCATCAACGGTGTCCAGGACAGGGGTTCGACCCCCCTCGCCTCCACTATGAAGCAACCGCCCGTTCCAAACATGGGACGGGCGGTTGTGTTGCATACGGGTATGCGGCGGCTCACCTGGGGTCCACCCAGCGGCCGTGCTTCTTGATGAGGGCGATGAGGTGGTCCACGGCCTCCTCCTGCGGGATGTTCATCTCCACGGGGGTGTGGCCCACGTACAGGTTGATTTTGTTGGGCGCGCCGCCCACGTAGCCGAAATCGGCGTCGCTCATCTCGCCGGGACCGTTGACGATACAGCCCATGACGGCGATCTTGACGCCCTTGAGGTGGCCCATGGCGGCGCGGATGCGGGCGGAGGCCTCCTGGATGTTGTAGTGGGTGCGGCCGCAGGACGGGCAGGAGACGAACTCGGTCTTGCTGACGCGCACGCCGGCGGCCTGCAGCAGGTTGAACGCCAGGCGCGCGGCCTTCTCCGGGTCCTTCTCCGTGCGGATGCACACGGCGTTGCCGATGCCGTCGCACAGCAGGGAGCCGATGTTCACGCCCGCGGCCATGGGCGCGGAAAGCGGGCTTTCCCCGCCGAGCGTGTCCTTGAGCATGATGGGATGGCGCGCGGGGATGAGTGCGGCCAGCAGGCGGAACGCCTGCACGGGCGGCATGTCCACGCCGTCCTTCACGGTCACCAGCGTGGCGGGGGCATCCTGCAGCGCGGCCACTGATGCGGCGTCGCGCGGGTCCACCTCCACGGCGGCGGCGTCCTCGCAGGAAATCTCCGGCATGAAGTCGCCCATGTGTTCGGCATCCAACGCGGCGATGGAGGCGGCGGGCAGCACCACGCGCACGGGCTCGTTCCAGCCCAGGCTCATGCCGCCGCGCTGTATCACATCCGCCTTGCGCTTGTGGTAGGCGAAGGGATTGACGACGGCTTCCGGCTCCTGCGCGGGAGCGGAGCCGTGCCCGCCCGCGCCGGGCTGGAAGGGGGCGGCCAGCTCGAACCCGGGAGCCACCTCGTGCACGGGGTCTTCCGTGAGGGAAACGCGCAGGGTGTCGCCGATGCCGTCGGCCAGCAGGGAACCGATGCCGCACGCGCTCTTGATGCGGGCGTCCTCTCCCTCGCCGGCCTCGGTCACGCCCAGGTGGATGGGGTAGTTCCAGTCGTCGCCCTCCTCCGCCAGACGCTTCACGAGCAGGCGGTACGCCTGGATCATCACCTTCACGTTGGACGACTTCATGGAGAACACCAGCTGGTGGTAATTGAGGTCGCGCGCAATGCGGGCGAACTCCAGCGCGCTTTCCACCATGCCCTCCGGGGTGTCGCCGAAGCGGTTGAGGATGCGGTCGGAGAGGGAGCCGTGGTTGGCGCCCAGGCGCATGGCGCGGCCGTGCTCCTTGCAGAAGAGCACCAGCGGCGTGAAGGCCTCGCGGATTTTCTCCAGCTCCTCCTCGTATTCCGCGTCCGTGTAGTCGCGCTCCACGAACTTCTTCTTGTCCACGAAGTTGCCGGGGTTCACGCGGATTTTCTCCACCCACTTGGCGGCCTCCATGGCGGCGTCCGGCTTGAAGTGGATGTCCGCCACCAGCGGCACATTGCACCCCGCGGCGCGCAGCTCGCGCGCGATGTTCTCCAGGTTCGCCGCGTACACCTTGGTCTGCGCCGTCAACCTGATAATCTCGCAACCCGCCTCCGCCAGCGCCAGGGATTCCCGCACGCAGGACGCGGTGTCCAGCGTGTCGCTGGTGAGCATGGACTGGATGCGGATGGGGTTCTCGCCGCCGATTCCGGAGTTTCCGACGGCGACCTCGCGCGTGGCGCGGCGGATGTAGCGGTAGAGGCTGGGGCAATGAAGCTGGCTCATGCCACCATTGTACGCCGCCGCGCCGACGATTCAAGACAAAAGGGCTGCCCGCATGCGCATTTCCGCCTTGCGCGCGCGGGGAAATCTGGTAGGATAGGGGGCATGAAAATTGGAACGACAGCATGTGCCCTGTTGGTGGCGCTGGCGGGCGTGAGCCTGGCGCAGAGCGAGTATGCGCGCGAGGCGGCCAACGAGGCCCGCAACTACGGCACCGCCGTGCGCAGCTGCGATATGCGCTGGGTGCTGGAGGCCATGTACCCCCCGCTGCGCAACACCTACGCAGAGATGCTCGTCAACCGCGAGAACCCGTCCGCCGAGGCCGCCGCCGCACGCCGCATCATGGGGCTGGACAAGAAGCCCGGCGAGACGTCTACGGAGCGCGCACGCCGCGAGGAGGAGAACCGCCGACGCCTGGCGGAGAGCAACAAGGCCCTCCTGCAGCGCTACGTCCAGATGGGCGAGGACATGAAGAAGCAGGGGCTCAAGATTGAAAGCTATTCCATCGGCACGCCCACGGGCGAGTACGTGGTCACCCCCGCCAACGCCACGGCTTCCTCCGTCCACCGCGCGGAGGTGGACCGCCGCTTCCGCGAGGAGGGGGACAACCGCACCAGCAACGGCTCGCCGGAGCAGCCCCCCAGGGGGCAATTCAGCCTGACGGGCGAGACGGCGGACCGCTCGCGCATCGTCATCATCCCCACCACGCTGGTGGTGAGCATGCCCGGGCCGAACGGCGCGCGCACCCGCGTGGAGCGCAAGAGCTACATCTACGCCGTGCGTGATGAAATCATCTCCGACGACGGCGCCAACCGCGAGACCAAGAAGAACAAGTGGTACCTCATCGACGGCAACACGAACGTGGGCACCCTGCGCACGTTCTTCCCGGACCTGCCGCTCTACCTGGACCGCCCGACCTGCGGGGAGCGCGTGCTCAACTGAAAACCCCTATCCCAACCTACCCTCATCCACAGTGGCATGGCTCACTGAACAGACACTCAGCGACTTTTCCGAAACGGGCGTGCTCTCCGGCGCGACCGGGTTTGAGTTCCGTCCCCAGCAGCAGCAGATGGCCGCCGCGGTGGCGGAGGCCCTGGAGAACGGCGAGCCCCTGCTGGTGGAGGCCGGCACGGGCGTGGGCAAATCGCTCGCGTACCTCATCCCGTCCATCCGCTTTGCGCTGCAGAACGGCCGCAAGGCGGTGATTTCCACGCACACCATCAACCTGCAGGAGCAGCTGTTCCACAAGGATATCCCCACGGTGAAGAAGGCGCTGGGCTGCCAGTTCCAAGCCGCCCTGCTGAAGGGCCGCGCCAACTACCTGTGCAAGACCCGCCTGCGCCGCGCCATGGAGCAGTCCAAGGACCTATTCAACCAGGAGGAGGCACGCCAGCTGCACCAGCTCATGGAGTGGTACCGGCAGTGCCCGGAAGGCTCGCTCGCGGAGCTGCCGGACGAGCTTGAAATCTCCCCCAAGGTGTGGGCGCAGGTGTGCAGCGAGAACCACGTGTGCACCGCCCGCAACTGCGGCCAGGACTGCCCGTACCAGGCCGCGCGCCGACGCGTGCAGGATGCGGATGTGGTGGTGCTCAACCACACGCTCTTCTTCGGTCTGCTCTCGCTGGCGGACCAGATGGCGCCGGAGGACGAGGAGCGTTTCGACGGCTTCATCTTCCCCGGCGATTTCGTGATACTGGACGAGGCGCACACCATCGAGAACGTGGCCGCCCAGCAGCTCGGCATCTCCCTGCGGGAAGCCGATTTGAAGTACGACCTGCTGCGCCTCTACAACCCGCGCACCCACAAGGGCAGCATGCGCCAAATCGCCACGCCCAACCTCATCCAGCTCATCGAGGACGCACAGACCGCCACCGAGGAATTCTTCAAAGCCGCGCGCGCAGACTGCCGCCTGGTGGAGAACCACGGCACCGTGCGCCTCCGCACGCCGGACTGGACCGATGATATTTTGTCTCCCCCGCTGCACGATTTGTATCTGGAGGTGCACAACATGGCAAAGGAGGAGGAGAACGAGCTCACCCGCGCCGAGCTCAAGGACACCGCCGCCCGACTGCTGGCCTTCACCGCCACCGCCAAGGAATGCGTCCACCTCACGGAGCTGGAGTCCTCCGTCTACTGGGCGGAAACCAGCGGCCAGGAGGGCGCCTACACCAACATCGCCTCCGCCCTGGTGAACGTGGCGGACGTGCTGCGCGAAAAACTTTTCGAGAGCGGCCGCACCTGCATCTGCACCAGCGCCACCCTCTCCAGCGGTGTGCGCGGCATGTCGTACTTCGCCGGCCGCGTGGGCGCGGAAACCGCACGCGCCCTCCGCATCGGCAGCCCCTTCAACTTCGCAGAGCAGATGCGCGTCGTCGTCGCCAAATCCATGCCCCCGCCACCGCCCGCGTCCGACGACAACGAGTACAAGGCCGCGCTCTCCGATTGGATCATGCGCGCGCTGGACATGAGCAGCGGCCGCGCCTTCGTGCTCTTCACCAGCTACGCCCTGCTGCGCGACCAGGTGGCGCGCCTGAAACCCTTCTGCGCACAGCGCGGGTGGCCCCTGCTCTCACAGGGAGACGGGCGCGACCGCTCCCGCCTGCTGCATTTGTTCAAGGACGAGGTGGACAGCGTGCTCATGGGCACGGACAGCTTCTGGATGGGCGTGGACGTGCCGGGCGAGGCGCTCTCCAACGTCATCATCACGCGCATCCCCTTCGAGTCCCCCGGCAACCCGCTCGTGGAGGCCCGCATCGAGGACGTCACCAACCGCGGCGGCAACGGCTTCAACGACTACTCGCTGCCGGAGGCCGTCCTCAAATTCCGCCAGGGCATCGGCCGCCTCATCCGCTCCAAGACCGACACCGGCCTCATCGTCCTGCTGGATTCCCGCATCACCGCCAAATACTACGGCCGCAGCTTCATGCTCGCCATCCCGGAGCAGGCCCGCCGCGAATTCCTGTGAAAAACCGGGTGTCTCCCAAAGATTTTTTCCGCTTCGCAAGGAGCGGGAATCAGCTGCGCATTGCATTGGAAAATACGTGAAATGGAAGTCTCGGAAGCCCTCCACCATTCGCATTTTTTTGTCGAGTTGTTGCCTCGCCAACGCCCAAATTCGGGAAATTTTGCAAGTCTAACCCTCCCTGCGGGGATGAAAGCCGCCGACGGCCCCGTTCAGGGCGCGCCATAAGGCGCGGTAAGGCGGTTTTGTAAATTCTTTTGTTTTTCAAAGGCCGAATTCCGCCAACTGCTGCCATTCCACGAAACTCTGCACATACGCCTCGGCTATCTCACGGTGCGTGCGGTGGTCCTTCACCAGGCAACCCATGGATGCCACACACCACCAAGTCTTGCGGGCATCCTCCGCAGCCTCCGGGTTGATCTTCTCTATTTCCGCGATAATGGACAACGTCCGCTCAGATGGAGGAAACGGCGGCTGGTAGTCCCCATTCTGCCTTTTCTCCAAAATCGAGAGCTTGTAGCGTGTCAACGGTTCTTTCTTCTTCTTTTTCATAGCCTTGTATTCATCGGGTGTCGGGCGGGTAGTCGCTCAACTCCCCCATCCTACGCCATGCTGGCCCCGGCGTCAACCCCCAATCCGCTTTTTTTCCTCGCAGAGCTTCATCCGCAGGATGATTTCTTCATCAAAGCCCCTCCCGCCCCAAGCGGGGAGGGGCCTTTGATATACTCCCTTTAGGGAGTATTATTTCTTCATTGCATATGGCATGGCATATGCGTTGCCATATGGCATGCCATTAACACCCGCTGCAACAAGTGTTTCTGCAGCTCCGTAGCCCCGGAGTTCCGGAGGGGCGAAGCCCCGGCGCAGCGGGATTTCTTTACCAAGTCCCGCAAAGACGGGCACACACGGCAGCAACCGCCGCCATACTTCCCCAAAATCGCACACAGGTGGTGTCTTTCCATGTACGCCATCATACGGCATACTTTCTTCCACGCAAACCCCAAATCGCAACCCGCCTAACCCTACCGCCACAGGGCGGCCTCTCTCGACGACCGCGCTATCCTCTTCCATGAATCAGAGCGAATTAGTTTGCCTTGAATCCAAAAGCAGGCATGTTAAAAGAGTGCAAGATAAGTGATCCAGGGAACAAGGTCCTTCAGGAGAATCTTGGGTCTTGCTTCACAAGTTCAAAGAATGGGACATCCCGTATGCTGTTGACGCTATCGCCTATTTTGCAGATGCTTTCAAATATCTTCGCTTTATTAATGGCTCTCATGTAGAGCTCTGTATTGGGGTCATTTGCACTGAAAATGCTGGCCAATTCAGAACGGCTGATGGAGTTGACATGGTGAATAACCCAGCTGAGAATGAATTGGGAATAGTCCTCTTTGCTGGTCTTAAAATCTCCTATGTTCTGGGTGGATAGAATCATGCCTACGCCGAACATGCGGCCCTCACTGATGATGTTCCGGAGGGAAGAAAAATCCTTCTTGAGGAACTGATGTGCTTCATCCACCATGATCATGGCGCGTATCTCACGGTGACCATTTTCCTGACGACTCGCGCCGAGTTGGCGCATTTCTGCATAGAACAAGTCAAGGATGAGGGACACAATTACCTTTTTGGTATCGTCAGGATAAAGCGTGAGGTCTATCACTTGTACGCGGTCCAACCATTCAAACAGGGAGACGCAATCCTCATTGCTTTCGGCAAAGATGGTGTAGTCCCTCAATTTGTCGAACAGAGCATAGCATTTGTCATTGGCATCATGCTCTGCGAAATACTTGTCAATGACCTGGGACATTGTTGGCGGAGGGTTGTCCCATGTGGAAGGACTGCGGTCTATGCCAGCATCGGCATAGGTATCGAGTATGGTCTTCTTAATAATACTTTGTTGCTTTTGTCCCAAGCCATATGCCTTACTGAAGGAATCGCTGATGCGGTCAGCAGTAATGGCTGGTAGGTTCATGCCTTCCGCATCCTCCGTTTTAACTAATTTAAGCGGATTAAACGGGAAGTTGTATTTGTATGCTTTTCCATCAACGGCTGTCAGGAAATCCTCGCCCTTGTAATCCCCCTTGTAATCGAACACCAGAATTCCGATAGGTGTCTGCCCTACGTTATGTGCGCTTTCTTTGCAGAGCTGTGCAATGAGAGCGCTCGCAAATTGGGTCTTGCCAGTACCCATGGTGCCGATGATACCCATGTTGGGATGACTGACCATTGCTGTATTGCCTGGTTCAAAGGTGATGGGGTATTTGCCCTTTATGGTGTGGCCAATCAAAATGCGGATGGGTTCGTGTGCTGGAGCTGCTGGGGCGGTGGCTGGGTTAATATCAGAAGCGGGACCGGGCACATCAACAGGCTTCACGGTTGGCTGGTTTCCCACCCCATCATCAGGTGTCTGGTCGGTGGGTTCGGATGGGGAGGGGGCATCCATATTCGTGTTGTTGTCGGGAAACGGGGGCATATCCGAAATTTCTGCGATATCCAGTTCCCTCAGATTTGCGGACTCGGGATCGGCAACAAAGCGAAAACTCTCCTTTTCTGAAAAATGGATTTCACAGATGGGCTCATCTTCAACAATTGTTGTATAGACATACGGCTCCGCATTGCTGTGGAAGGCAATAACCGCTGCCTTGCCGATGTTTCCGTTGTCGGATGGCAAATTGCTTTCAATGTGGTATTCGGAATTGAGCAATCGGTAGCGGAGCTCCTCGATTACCTCGTAATCCGCCCTAGACATCAGGCCGTTGGCTGCGAGTTTTTCAGAATTGGACAGGAAGATGGAGGCAAAGAAAGTTCGGTAAATATCCTTGATGAAACCTTCCCCTTCAATGATATGGGCACGGAGCAGCTTGTAAGTGTGGCTGACCTGTTTCCCGCCTTTGTCCACCATGGCGTTGCCGTTTTTTGTACATTTCACCTCAACTGGGTAGAAGTACAGGTTGAGTTTGTCGTCTGGAAGCTTGTGCAATCCTATCATGAGTAGATCATCGGAAAGTGACCCTGATGCCCCAAGTGATTTTTTTGAAAAAATATGTTCCATCGGCAATCGGATGGCTCCCGTGACACGAAGGACCTCTTCTAGGGAAACTGGGACCCAGATAACATTGGCTATACGTCTCATGAAGCGCGAGAGCACTATGGTGGCGGCCACAATGCTCATCTTTTCACGTATTTGGACTTCTGTCTTGTTGACGAGGCTCAGCATCCAACTGCCGTTTAGGCAGTTGAAATAGCTCATCATTCGCTCATTGAAGTTTCTGAATCGTGCTGCATCGAGCGTAAATATATCATAAGATTTCCGTAAAATGTTTTCGTATTGCCTAATATGTTTGGTAACGGTTATGCTGTCGAATTTTGCGTTGATGCCCCCTTGATCCGCATAATGAACGATGTAGAGCTTTTGATTGTAGAAGAAATTAATGTCGACCTCTGGGTTGATGAAGGTAACCCAGTTCGCATTGTCGTATATGTTTTCTAGAAGCGTTGATTGTTTGAAAGAGTAGTGTTTGGCAATCATCGCCGATTTGCTAAAGAGGGATTTTCCTTGGTTTGTTTCATTAGCATATAGTGTATTCATGGCTGCCGCCATGGGGTAGATGCTCCCGCGGTTAAGGGGGTTATGCATGGAACCAAAGCCGATAAAATAGGAGTTGTCAATGAGCGCGGTGGAGGTGGCGGAAATGAGGCCGTTCATAGCCGTTTCTGTGCGCGCCACCTCATGTGCTAAAGGTACGTGGGTATGCTGTGTTGCCATGCGGTAAAAAGCTACATGGCAGTACGAGATGTTCGGCTCTGTTTCATCTAAACAGTGTTTGTAAAAAGAAACACGGGTGAAGAAGTAGTGAATGAACTGTTGCTCGCTTAGATCTTGCGTCCAGGAATCATACCCATGCTCGCCCAGCTCACGGATAATGGCATCTGTTGTGTTGAGCCTGTTGAGTTTTTCAAAGAAAGTCTCAATTGTGAGATTGTCTACATATTCATGCAACTCTATACGTTGAACATTTTGTTTTTGCTTGTACTGATTAGAAATAAAATGAAGGATACCTTTAACACTATCTGAATCATCTGCAAATCCTATCGCCCCAATAATGATAGGGCAATCAACACTCTGAAAAAGATAGGGGAAATGCTTGATAAATTCCTGCATCTTATCCGCAACCTCCTTAGTGGTAATAGCGTTGATGTGAACTTGCGGGCGCGTCGACGATTCCTCATATAGGCTCCATGTGCGGATAGAGGGCAGTCTTTCGTCCATGACGGGGCGCATGACAGTATTATGCAGGCTGAGGTATGGAATCAGATAGAATGGTGACAACTGGCGGCGCAGTTCGGAGCGCATCCCTTCCTGAAGAAAAGCTTGCTCACGCTTCATCTGCCTTCTCAGTTCTATGTGGTAGGCTACCATAATAGGGTGAAAGGGAGAAAGATACAGACGAGAGTCCCCGTGATCTTTCACTATCCCCAAGTGCGTCAGGTTATACTCCTCATGTGTCAGCATCTTATTATCCGTGGTAGGAAGCTTTCGTATGGCCTCCAACACTGCCTGGCAATACTCGTCATACAGCGCTTCCAATTCCTCATCGGGTGGAGTTAGGGACGGTACGGTATAGCGTGCATTGTCCGCGCTCTTCTTGCGGAAAAGGGCAAAAATAGCCTGCAAGGCTTTGTTCACCCTGTGCGGCAAAGCGAGAGGCGTGGTGTTTTTCCATTGCCGCTGCATAATATCTGTTCCGCTGATAACGTTTGTTGCGCATTCAAGATAGGGAAGCCCCGTATCAATAAAACGCTTTTCATTCTCCAAATACCAGCGCCAGCGCTTGTTTACAGTTCGAATTTTTGTTCCGTCAAAAAGTCGGGCAAACTCGTTACCTTGGTAGTTTTCGCCCCAATATTGCAGGAGGGGGTTGACCTCGGCGGGGACCATGGGCAGCAAAGCGGCTGCTGAGTTCAACTTTAGTTTTATCGGTATTTCTGTCTCTCCGAAAACTAATGCGAAATCAATGGATTCCTGTTCTTCTTCCGGCAATATCGAGATTTCTAGGCAGGAGCCCTCCTCCCATTTATACGTGTTATTGAGCGGCAGGCCTACCATCTTGTCTCCTCGTCCGAAAATCACCTCATCCACCTCCGCCGGCACCTTTACGACTATAGCCCCTTCTTTATTGAAGGTGAAATCAGATTCGATATCCAGAAAAAACTTATCTGGACAAGGTACCGCAAGGACGGAAAACTCATAGCCTCCGGCAGTTGCCGTAACTAGCTTACCTATTGGTATAGGGACAAAAATGCAGTCTCCCTTTACTTTTACCTGTTTTGACACTTCATCCTTTTTCAAATGCCGGTCGAAATGCACATGTAAAGTTAGCTCCTGCGTTT
Organism: Akkermansia sp.; assembly: GCA_024405455.1. Taxonomy (GTDB): domain Bacteria; phylum Verrucomicrobiota; class Verrucomicrobiia; order Verrucomicrobiales; family Akkermansiaceae; genus Akkermansia. Next base: position 16,048 of record JAKSOT010000001.1, read on the forward strand.
CTTCATCTTCTGCATAAGCTAATAAATAGCGTTTCCACCGCCCACCTTTTGGTGAAATGGCACAGGGAATTTCCTTACCCGCTGCGATGACTTTCACATCTCGTACCTCAGCCTTGTTGACTGCCGAACGTCGTTCTATGCTCTCTTCTATATCCTTCCACGAGGTCTGATGCCAGCGCTCGTTGTTTACAAGCTTTTTTGAGAGCTTCTCATCCAGAAATTTACTCAAACTGCTAACTTTATTAGCATTGTCATCATCGTTGAGGATGTCGCTGATCTGGCGGAATATATAGTGATTTTCCTTCACGCGCTCTAACATATCATCTTTGCTCAGCGCAAAAAAGTTTTCGTAGATGGAATCATCATGGAAGAATTCCAAATCTGCGTAATGTCCCTTCAGACTGTGTTTGTCAAGTACGGTCAGGGCATGCCGGAAGTCGAAAAGGCTGCAAGTCCCATCGTCGATGCTGCTTGCGATATCATTCAAATAAGCATCGAGGAAGAAAAATTCGTTGTCGTTATGCAAGGCATCATATGCCTTTTTCCGAATGTTGCTGATAATATGATTTGGGCTCAGCGGTGCTCCCACCCCTTGCAAATTTTGACAGGAAGTTACAATGGATGAAAGAGAACTGTTGGCAAGGACAAATAGCAAGCAGTAATTCTCATAGTGAGACCCAGGGACGCCAACTGCATTGCGCATGGTTGTCAGATAATCTTCCGAGGCATTGGAATCGCGACCAATCAGAAGCGAGGGATAGCCGTCTCCAAGATCCACCTCGTACGTGTTATAGGGTTCTTCCTCCTGTGTGTTGTCGGAGTAGATACCTGAAACCATGCAGGGTTTTGCGATAGCTTTCAAAGCATCCATAAACCCGTCTCGGTATTCGCTGTTTTCGATGACAATATAGAAGCGCCGCCCAGCGCTCACACTATAATCACGAAAATAACTGCAGACGAGGTCTTGTATGATATAGTTATAAAAACTCAAGTCCATAGCTATTAGTTGTTACAATTTGATATGTACATATTGGGCTTCTCCAGCATCACTTTTGCGATCAAGAAGATTCAATTTTAAAAGATATTGTTCCATGGCTGCTCGTGTTTCGCGATTGAATGCCATACCATATTTTAGGAATCGCGTGTAAACTTCTTCCAATTTCGTTTTGTTCCCTCGGGTGAGCATAGCTGTCAGGAAAAGGAACATTTCGTCATCCAGAGAGAGGACCAAAACACCACGCCCCCTTTTGAGAAATCTCATAGTCATAAGGTCAATAATTTTTTTACGCATGCGGCTTATATAACTGGTCGATTGCAAATCTGCGCAAAGGTCTTCCAACTTTAACAGAAAATCTTTGTAGGAATCGATCTCCAATTCATCTTCAGAGCGGCTAATTTCCTGATAGTTTTTTTCTGTTTTTCTAATGCTGAGACGAGCTAGTTTTTCCTTATAATATTGCTTGAGCAGGTCTTCCAAGGCTTCTTTGTTTTCTTCAAAGGGAGTTTCCTGCAGCGCTGACAACACGTCCGGGTAAAACCCTACATTTCCTCCTAGAATGCAGTTTGCAATATCTAGCGCCTGTGCGTGGCCATACAATTTGTCCAATAACCCTTTGCGCACTTTGTTCGGCCAGCCCTTTTCAACGGCTTCATGTTTTACGGGAACTCGTTCTGAGCTTAAAATAAAATAAAAAACCTCGGGATCGGTAAGAGGATCTGTCTTTTTAGCTGAAAGAGATACAATGGTTTGTGTAACGCTATAGCACAGATAAAAGTGAAAAAAGAGATGCAGGTAGCGCACTTTGATCGAGTCTGCTTGTAAGAGCATCCATTCTAAATCTTTTATAAAACTTTTTCGAATATATGGTAAGATTGTGTATCCCGCTTCGGCTGTCGGCGAATCCTCGATCTGTTTTCTGTCTGCAAAGGCATCATGGAGGATTTGAGAGAACAAGTCTTGGTTCTCGTCAGAAAGACACGGACACGAGCAGCCCGCCATATCATAAAGATATCGCGCTGCCTTACGTTGTCCTGCTTCACGTTTGGCTTGTTCCTTTGGAATTGTATTTTCACTAGCAGGCATGAGCGGCACATATTTCAGGAAGGTAGAATCTGTAATATTCAAGTTGCCGCTGATATAAAGGACATCGCGCAGAATATCCGAGAATAAATCTATCTCGGCTTTTTCCATTTTCATTTCATCCCTCAAATATGGAACTATTGTTTCTTCAATTTCTTTTTCCAAATTCTTAATCGGATGTGTATTGTCTTGTGCAGAGAGACGGAAAAACTCTCCGCTAACGCCCTGTAGTGGACACTGTTTGTCCAGCACCGTTGTAACGCCGCTCACAAAAGGAAGTATCTTGATCCCGCTTTGAAAGTTATCTACGAACTTACCATTTTTCCTGTCGTGGTAGCCGCTCTGGTAGGCGTCAGGTATAATCGTTTTCATCGTAATTGAAGTGTTCCGAATTTAGTTTTTTTCAAGTATGTTTCTTGTGACTGGTGAGAGAGTATAACGAGCCTCTTAGTACAATCACACTGTTTTGCCAAATTGCGGATAAAAGCGCCAAATTCCATATTCTTTTCCGTCTCTCTCGAAGAAGAAAGTCGTCCGGCATTCAACTCACAGATAAAAGAATACAATTGGTAATCCATACGAAGTGCCACTTGTTCATCACCTGCTTTCCAGATCATCGAGAAACGCAAGAAAAAATTGCCCATCTCTGGCTGTGCGAAACGTCCAATAATATAGCAAAGTTCAAATTCGAGAGGTGCGAACAATTTGTAGCGACCTCCTTGTACGTTGATAGGAACCAGATCAGGCTTTTGAGCGTATGAGCCGTAGTAGCGGGGGATAGCTGTTTTTACCTGTTCTTCCAGTTCGGCTAGCACAAGGCCATCTTTCTTCATAACACCGCGCAATTTTCCGAGATAAGAGGTGTAGATACCCTTCTCGGAATGGTATTCCATTAGGTGCTGAAGTCGGAACAAGAACTTCGTGGTGCGCTCCCGGTCATCCCGCCCGTTGTCGTAGAATGCGTTTGTGCGTGCAACCAACTCACGAGGTAAGATAGATGTGTCGATATAGTCAGCCGGAATAGCCTCTGAGGTAAAGAGTACGGCAAGCTGTTGGTTATGTTCCTTGCTATTGTGACGCAACGGGTCAAGCTGAGCTATGGCGCGCTGAATTAAGTTATCTCCTCCGCAAAACATCATGTTGGGTAACAGCGCGTCATAGTACGCTTTTTTCTCACTATAATCGGGTTGCTGATAAACCAGAATGCTATAAACAAAATCTAGGAACTCCCTCGCGGTGATAGATAAGCGGCAGCAGATGATAGCCTCTATCACCATCATGATGATGCTGTGACGGATTTGGGGGATGCTTAATAACTGGAAATTGAGCATTAGCGGCATCTGAGCGTTTGCCTGCACTCTTCTATCCTGCTGATATGCCTTGTAAAATGGATTCTCGTCTGTCTGCTGTACCACTTTGTCGAGCAGGGCGGTTAGGAAAGCGGAATCAACGGGGTAAGCATCATCCCGATCGGGGAAGAATTCAAATACTTGTTCATCAGGGAAAAGCACGACCTTGATGCGCTCGCTCTCATGCGCCGGGGTTTGGTCATCGTCATCGAAGATGGGTGACGCCGCCTGGATTAACGAATTATACACCCCCTTGTTTTCCTCATCATCAATAAACGCATTTAATTTGCCCAAGTTAATGGCTAGCACCAGTTTTTTCGTTGTGTTTGCCAGTTTTGTATCGGAAAATTCTCGAAGAGCTGTGCGCAAGGTTTGAATTGCTGAGCGTTTCGGCGAGCTGCTAGCTGTCGCATCATTGTAGTAGCATTCATCAGGCCAATCGAAATGTTGCTTAATATGGCTAATGAGGTGCGATTTGCCGTCGCCGGCGCTGCCGACAAGAAGCACGATACCGCCGCCTGCTTCCTCAATAGCTTGCATCTTTGCAGCCAATTTTTCTTCTATTGGTCGTGGTACATGCAGATAGCTGTCATATTCGCTCAAGCTACCTCCTGTATGCACAGATTCCTGCGAATTCAAGCTTAAGCGCGACAGAGCCTTGTATAAATGGAGATTATGCATTGCAATTTAGAGGTGTTTTTCCCATAATTGGGGATTGACAAGAGTAGACATTTTATAATTCGCCATCTCTAGGATCTCTGTTCGATGAGATGGGAACATTTCTAGCATTTTCAGAAAACTACGGAGAGGCAAACACAATTTTATGCTTCCTCCATTAACGTCGTACAGTCCAGCTTTCAAATCCGCCTCAAAGGCTTCAAATGACATGAGGTGTGGGCGTGTGCTAGGCGGGAGGGTGTGTTCTTCCCAATATGACTGATTCCTGTATAGGTACTCCCAGAACGACATTTTTTTGTAAAATTGCTGTTGATTACACCACCGGGCGATCTGTACGTAGATGTTCGGTATCGGCGACTGCCGGTAATCTTCATGCCGCATTACGTACCCGACACACCTGTACTGCATGAGCAATTTGATCCGTTGAAACAGTTCCCAATAGTCCCGGTAGAACGCATCCTTGTCGTCCTCTCGCTGTTTAAAGCCGCAAAACAAGTAGAACTTAGTCCAGGCCTTCGGGTTGTACTTTTTCCATACTTTGAGCGCTTTTTCTATGATGGGGCGATCCTTCCAGTTGTCAAAAGCAAAAATGTAGTCGCCATGGTAGCGAGCACGGGAAAGCATCTCAGCCATTTCTTCCCCATGTTCATCTTCTGCGAACTTTCGCTCATCTAGTCCTTGCCTAAATTGAAACACGACACGTTCATCTATAAGTTTCTGCAGTATGGGTTTCCAGACTTTGTAATCAGCTGCAAAGAAATTGTCGTCCCAAAAGTAGACGTATGGTCTCGATTTGTCGTAGAACCATTCAAGCTTTGAATATTTAATTACTCCGTTTTCCAGACGATTTACACAGAAAGGGCAGTGCCGCACGCATCTGCGTGTCAAGAAGCCAATTGAATATCGTTCGTAATCTTTAAATCTATTTCGATTGACGCCTAGTTCGACCTGCTCTTCGATGTATTCTTTGTAAAGATCATAGTACGGCATCTGCCTAGCCATAAGAATGCCTTTACTACCTAAAGTGTTTGTTAGCGTGGATAAGAATGGGTCTCTTTCAAGCTGACCCATATCTTTTTCTCTCTTCTCCTTAAATACCTTTGTCCGTTTTTCATTGGCATAGTACCCAGTTCCCCCGATGTGGAATTTTTGCTTCTGCTTAGTTGTTGCCTCAGTATAGAATCTGGGCTCTTTCGTAAAGGTGAAAACTTTCGACATGTATATGTGCTGGTAACGGCGAATATCACAGTCAGGATCAGTTATCAGTTCAAATTTAACCTGGTTCTCGTACAAGAAACCGGCAATCTTGAGCAAAGCCAGATTTGGGTGCCGTGTCCCCCCGTCTATCAGGTCGGCATCCACAAGACCAACAAGCATGTCCTTCTTTTTCCGTTGAAAGCCCATCACGTGGGGTAGTCTCTTTGCGCACCACGCACTCTACACCGCTTCGCCGATAATTGCAAGCTGATTTTTTGTTTTTTTCAATTTCGCTTCTCTTCGATGCTCGCGCACATTTGGGAACGCGCATCTGCCCGCGTGGCGTGGGGCGAAAGTTTGGGGCTTCCGCCTGCGCCAAGGCTTCCGTCTTCGCTAAAGCTACGCCGAGACAAGTCGGCGTGACACGGCGCCCGAAAAATTGCTTTTAGCAATTTTTCGGGCTTGACAGGGTGATTTTTTTGTGAGAGAGTGTGCGGCGTTCAGGGGAATTCCGTTGGTAAAACGGAGTTCCTGTGGGTCGGGTGGCGCCGGAAGGCCACTCTTGCCGCTTGCAACGGCGGCAGGGCAAATAATGTGACGGCTTAGGTCAATCCTTTGGCAGAGGTGTGCCAATTGTACGTGATGCTGGGCCGTGGCGTCTTCCCGAGAGGGGAGGGTGCCGCGGTTTTTTGGTGTCTCGGATCTTGGCTTGTAGTCGTTACGCGTTGCAAAAAACAACCAATAACGATTATGAGCAAGAAAGTGAAAAATATAAGGGGAGTGGAGGCATCCATTCTGGAGGAGGCGTTCCATCTGGGGCATTCGCCGGAGCAATGGCAGCCTGTGCCGACGGAGGACTACCATGGGCGGGCGCTGGCGTGGCTGCGTTTGTTCTGGACGTGCTGGCGGCAGATGGAGCCGCATGTGCCCGCGATTCTGGAGCGACACCCCGAAATGTGCCAGTGCGATTGCAGCTGCATGCGGCATATCGGGCGCCCTTGGGGGCCGCTGTCGCTGGGGCCGGTGCTGGTCGGCTGGACATCACCGGAGAGCCCGTGGCTGCGGCGCACGGATGACGGGCGGGTGCAGCATCTGTTCTACGCGCTGTGCGGATCGGCGCCGTGCTGCGGTGCCAGTCTGGAGGTGGAGATGGAGACGGGCCGGACGTGCCTGCGGAGACCCGCGTGCGGGCATGCCGTGCTTCCAGAGCACCTGCGGGTGCCGTTCCGCCCGGTGTGCGAGCCCTGGAGCGGCCGCGGCATGAGCTTGATGGAGCTGGCGGGGCATTTCCTGCCACATCCGCCGGTGGTGGTGGAGGTGCGGCCTGCCCAGGAGCAGGCGGAGGCGGACCCGCTTCCGGCGAGGCTGCTGCCGGCTGTTCCCGGCGTGGTGACGGGAGATCCCGAGCGCGTGGCGGCGCATTTGAGCACCAGCCTGGAGTTCCACGACTCCGCGCGCCTGCTCACACTGCGGGACGCGAGCGGGGAGGACCAGCCGGATGTGTGCATCGGGTTCAATCCCTCGCACATCGCGCCGGGGCTGGACGACATCCTGCGCGCCCTCTGCGCCGGGCACGGGTTCTCCTGCAGGGTGAAGCCGATGTTCAGCGGCGTGCCGCAGCGCTACCGCGACGACCCGCGCGTGGTGTCGGTCCACCTGTACATCCGCCGCGACCTGTACCTGGATGAAACCACGCACGCGAAGAAGCCGGAGGGCTTCCGCCGCCTGCAGGCCCTGGTGCTGGAATGCGCCAAGGCCCTTCATACACAGGGATGAAGGGGCGTTGGCGTGTATCCACCCCGCGCGGGGGCGGGGTTACGTTAGTTGTAAGTGCGAAGGGGGACACCCCCCGGTCTTACGACCGGGGCTGGAAAAGGTTGTCGCCGACTAGGCGGCTCAAAGCTAGTGCGCCTCACGGCGCGGGCGGAAAAAAATGCTCGGACAAAGCGGATTTTGCTTGACTTTTGTTTTTCGCTGTAGTATACTGTGGCCGTCCTATGAAGAAGAACACACACAAAGTCACCAACAGCCCGACACCCACCCCCGGAGGCCTCGCCTCATAGTACCCCAACAAACTGACCCTCAATAAACAAGCGTATTCCCCGCACTGTCGGGGACCGCACCCCTTATCATCACCCAAAATCACCGATAACCAAACTTTCACTATAATAAATATGACCTCTCAAGACATCCAAAAACACATCAGCGACCTGGCTGCCCAGGTCAAATCGAACAGCGACACGCTGGCCGAACTCAACGTCTCCATCCAAAGGCTGACGGCCATCGGGACCACCCGGTACGCCGCCCTGGAACGGGAGCGCGACTCGGCCCACACGCGCCGCGAGCGGGAGCTTAAACGCTTCCACAGCAATGCCATACGCATGTTATACACAACATGCGGGCTTCGGCGTGCCAGCCGGACTCCGCTCATCGAGGACTTCGTGGAAGCCCACAACTATCTGAACCTGGACGAGATAGACGATGCGACGTACATCGTGCTGATCCGGCGTCACTTCGATGCGGTGATGGCGGAAGCCTACGCCACGCACCGCATCTCCATGCGCCTGTACCTGGCCCTGGTGCACTACTTCGACGAATACGCGGACATGAAGCCGCTGGTGGTGACGGAGGAGATGGCGGCGGAGGCGGAGCGCGTGCGCGCCGAGCAGGCCGCCCGCGCGGCGGACTGGCAGGGCCGGACCCTCGCGGCGGGGGAATTCCAGCTGCCGGGGCACCGCGAGCTGCAGGGCGTGCTGACCGAGCGCGTGGCGGAACCCGCGAAGTGCAGCGAGCCGCACGCCCGCCTGGGCCTGGACTTCCCCCGCGGGTTCATCCTGGAGGGGCCGGGCGGGTGCGGCAAGTCCCACGCCGTGGAGCGCCTGTCCCGGCACCTAGGGTGGGACATCGTGCACCTCTACCTGGACGTGGACGAGCATTTCGGCGCCTCCGCCCAGAAGTGCATCAACAACATCAAGCGGACCTTCCGGGAGGCGGCGGCATGCGCGCCGTGCATCCTGGCCATCGAGGACATGGCGGCGCTCCAGACCGGGCGCACCGCCGGGAACGCGCCGGCCGCGCCGAGCGCGGAGGTGGTGGATTGCCTGCTGAGGCACCTGCGGACGGCGGAGAAAAAGCGCATCCTGGTGGTGGGCATGACCGACCGCGCGGACGCGCTGGCCCCGGCCATCCTGCACGCCGCCCACCTGGGGCGCCGCGCGAGGGTGGGCATGCCCACGCCGGACGACGTGGAGGAGGTGCTGGCCGCTGCGCTGGAGAGGCACCCGCACGCGGCGTTCAACCTGCGCCCGCACGCGGAGGCGCTTTGCGGCAGGCCGGTATCGGATGCGGAGCGCGCGGTGCGCGAGGCCGCGGAGTGCGCTGCGGGACGGAAAGGCAAGCGCATCGAGGAGGGCGACCTGGCCCGGGGCATCGAGTCCCTGGAGGGCCGGCGCGAAAACGAGACTTTCAACCGTGCGTGACGGCACGGCGTTTCAATCACGAAACCGAAAATTCTATGAACAAGAATACCAATAAGAAAATGGACAAGAAAGAGAGAAAATCTATGCGTAAATCAGAACTAATCGAACTGGTCAAGCAGCAGGCGGCGGAAATCGCCGCCCAGAACAAGGCGCACGAGCGCGAAATCAAAATCCTCCTGGACACCCTGGACAAGCTCAAGGGTGAGCCGGAGACGCCGCACATGACGGTGCGGCGGCGGACGCGCGGCGGCGCAGCGGAGGCCGAAACCGGGGACAAGCCCGGGAAGACGCCCCTGGAAGCCCGCCGCGACCGGGTGCTGGAGCTCTTCAAGAACATGCCCAAGACCCGGCAGGTGCCGGACATCGAGGAGTTCGTGAAGGAGAACTGCATCATGAACCTCGATGATATGGACGATGCCACGTTCACCGTACTCATCCGCCAGCACTTCAACCGCGAGCTTGCGGACGCCTACGCCGCACGCAAGATGAACCTGCGCGTGTACAGGGCCCTGGTGCACTACTTCGACGACTATGTGGACGAGAAGCCGCTGGAGGTTGCCGAGGAGTTTAAGGCGGAGCTGGAGCAGCTGCGCGCGGACGCCGCCGCCCGCGAGGCGGAGCGCAAGCTCCTGAAACCCACGGAGGGGCCGTTCAAGCTGCCCGGCCGCGCCGCGCTGGAGGGGTTCATCAACAACAACGTGGTGGACATCGTGAACGACAGCGCACGCTACGCCAAGCTGGGCATCGGCTTCCCCAAGGGGTTCATCCTGGAGGGCAAGCCCGGCTGCGGCAAGACCTTCGCCGTGGAGCGCCTCGCGGAGCACCTCAAGTGGCACGTCGTGCGCATCGACTCCGGCAGCATCGGCAGCTCGTTCGTCCACGCCACCCCCAAGAAGATTCAGGAGAAGTTCCAGGAGGCCGCGGAAAAGGCCCCCTCCATCGTCATCATCGACGAGATGGAGGCCTTCACCCGCAACCGCGCCAACCTGCCCGGCCACAACACCCACAGCGCCGAGGAGGTGGACAGCTTCCTGCAGTGCCTGCAGACCGCCGCGGAGAGGCACATCCTGGTGGCCGGCATGACCAACCACATCGAGACCATCGACCCCGCCATCCTGCGCACCGGGCGCCTGGGCGCGCACATCAAGGTGGACATGCCCTCCGCCCAGGAGGTGCAGGACGTGCTGGCGGTGGCGCTGGAGAAGCGCCCGCACGCGGAGTTCGACCTGCACCCGCACGCGGAGCGCCTGCTGGACCGCCCGCTCTCCGACGTGGCCCACGCCGTGGACGAGGCCGCCATGTGCGCCGCCCGCGCCCGGCACGAGCGCATCGAGGAGGAGGACCTCGCGCACGCCATCGATGACCTGGTCCACAGCCACCCGGTGAAGAAGCCGCGCGACATCTTCGCGGAGGGCTTCGAGCAGGAGGAGGAAAAGAGAAGGCTGGAGAGGCGTCTCAAAAACCTGCACGAGAGAATCAAGCGGCGCGCGGCCGTGTTCAAGAGCACCGCCAAAATCTCGTCCATCCGGGAGATGGCGAAGCTCAACCGCATCACGAACCTGGAGAAGATGGACGAGGCCACCTTCATCGTACACCTGCGCCACATCTTCAGCCCCAAGATGGCGGAGGCCTACGCGGAGCGCAAGATGAACGAAATCGTCTATCACGACATCATCCTGTACTTCGACAACCATCTGGACATCAAGCCGCTGGAGCTGACGGACGAGATGAAGGCGGAGGTGCAGGCGGAGAGGGAGCGGATAGAGGCCGCCAAGAAGGCCAAGAAGGAGAAGCGCATGAAGCTCAAGCCCACGGACGGGCCGTTCCGCCTGCGCGGCCGCGAGGAGCTGGAGCAGTTCCTCAACGAGCAGGTGGTGGACATCGTCAACCGCCACGCGGACTACTCCAAGTTCGGCGTGCACTTCCCCAAGGGGTTCATCCTGGAGGGCAAGCCCGGCTGCGGCAAGACCTTCGCCGTGGAGCGCCTCGCGGAGCACCTCAAGTGGCACGTCGTGCGCATCGACTCCGGCAGCATCGGCAGCTCGTTCGTCCACGCCACCCCCAAGAAGATTCAGGAGAAGTTCCAGGAGGCCGCGGAAAAGGCCCCCTCCATCGTCATCATCGACGAGATGGAGGCCTTCACCCGCAACCGCGCCAACCTGCCCGGCCACAACACCCACAGCGCCGAGGAGGTGGACAGCTTCCTGCAGTGCCTGCAGACCGCCGCGGAGAGGCACATCCTGGTGGCCGGCATGACCAACCACATCGAGACCATCGACCCCGCCATCCTGCGCACCGGGCGCCTGGGCGCGCACATCAAGGTGGATATGCCCTCCCTGCAGGAGGTCGAGGATGTGCTGGCCTACGCGCTGGAGAAGCTCCCGCACGCGGAGTTCGACCTGCGCCCGCATGCGGAGCGCCTGCTGGACCACCCGCTCTCCGATGTGACCCACGCGGTGGACGAGTCCGGCATGAACGCCGCCCGCGCCGGCCACGAGCGCATCGAGGAAGAGGACCTGGCCCGCGCCATCGACGAGATGCTCCGCCGCCAGGACGCCCAAAAACCCGAGGAAAGGCGCTTCGGATTCGCAGAGTAACCCCCAACCCCATACACTGATATGAAATCAACCGATACCAAGAAGGCCCTGTTCGAGGCCGTGTTCGACCGCGACCTCGACACCGCGCGCTCGCTCATCGCGGCGGGCGCGGATGTCAACGCCAGGGACGGCGAGGGACGGACGCCCCTGATATGCGCCTGCCTGTACATGTCCGACGACTGCACCAAGCCGTTCCTGGATGCCGGGGCGGATGTCAACGCGCAGACCAACCAGGGCAACACCGCCCTGATGTACGCCGCGCTGACCGGCAACGAGTGCGCTGTCCGTCGGCTCATCGCCGCCGGGGCAAACGTGAACGCGAAGAGCGCAGAGGGCATGACGGCGCTGTGGCGGGCCTGTTTCCACGGCTATGCGGGTTGCGCCCGCATGCTGCTGGATGCCGGCGCGGACCCCAACGCCGCGCCACGCTCCGGACGCTTCGCCCACACGACCCCGTTCAGGGCCGTCCGCGTGTACGGCAGCACCCCCGGCCATGAGGAATGCCTCCGCCTCTTGCTTGAGGCGGGAGCGGATCTCGACGCCGGGAACGGGAAAGGCGAAACCCTCCTGATGGATGCGTGCGGGATGGACGCCGCGGGGTTCGTCCGCACGCTCGTCGACTACGGCGCGGACGTGAACGCCGTGGACGTGTTCGGCAATACCGCCCTGTTGCGCGTCTGCCACGGGGGCAATGCGGAGCTCGCCCGCCTGCTGCTGGATGCCGGCGCCGACGTGAACGCCGCGGACGAGCGCGGCACCACTCCCCTGGCGTATGCCTGCATGATGAACAATATGGAGCTCGCGCGCATGCTTATTGCCGCGGGCGCGGACGTGAACGCGGCGGAGACGCGCGGCTGGGTTGTCACGGGTGCGGGCGGCTGCACGCCCCTGATGCATGTCTGCTCAGTGGGCAATGTGGAATTCACGCGCATGCTCATGGAGGCGGGCGCGGATGTCAACGCCGCCACCGACGACGGCGAAACGCTCCTCGCCCGCGCCGCCTTTGCCGGCCATCCGGACTGCGTCGGCGCGCTGCTCGATGCGGGCGCGGACGTGAACGCCAAGGCCATGGATGGAATGACACCTCTGCTGGCAGCCTGCATGAACGGGAACGGTGATTGCGCGCACCTTCTCCTGGCCGCCGGCGCGGATGTCGCCGTGCAGGACAAAGGGGGCTACACTCCCCTGATATACGCCGCCTTCCGCGGCCTCGGGGATCTCGCCCGCAAGCTCATCGCGGCGGGCGCGGATGTGAATGCCGAGACCAAGGAAGGCATCACCGCGTTGTCGATGGCCTGCCACTACGGCTATGCAGACTGCACCCGCCTGCTCATCGAGTCCGGCGCCAACGTGAACGCCAAGGTCCACGGCGGCCGCTTCCACGGCATGACCGCCCTCAAAGCCGCCCGCGAAAACAACTGCACCCCCACCCACGCAGAATGCATCCGCCTCATCCAAGCCGCCGGAGCGAAGGAGTGAGGGGGGCGTTGGCGCTAATCCACCTACGCCCTGCGGGCTACGCCGAGGCAAGCGTATCAGGCGTGGTTACCCCCACGGCTCACGCCGTGGGCTGGGAAAAGTTGTCTCCGCCAAGGCGGCTCAATATAGCGCGCCTTGCGGCGCGAGGCCAGTTGACACCCGTGCCCTTGCGTGCGAAGCACGCCAAATATTGAGCCGCCCTGCGGCGTTCACATTTTCCAGCCCCAGGCGTCAGCCTGGGGGGTGTCCCCCTTCGCACTTACAACTAACGTAACCCCGCCTTGCCTGCCTCGGCGTAGCGCAACGCGCGAAGACGGGCGCGGGGTGGATACACGCCCACGGTCGTTGCTCTCATGCCCCTGTTACCACCAACCACCACACAGAGCCCGACGGAATCAAGCACCGCCTTTGGGAATCTGGATGGTGCCGTGTTTCAAATAGGCATCCCAAATTGTTTGGGGCGGGTACTTGATAAGTACCACCTCTTTGAGCTTGGGTTTCCCTTCCTTGACAATCAGGTCTGACAGCATGGGTATTTTTACAGAGCCAATCTGCATATACTCCTCGCAATCCCCTTTCAGTTCTTCTTCCCTGAAAGGCAGGATGAACGCATTGGCCACTTCTTGCACCTGTGGATATTTCTTTCGCAAAGCCAGCTCGTACAACTGCTGCTTGATGATGTCCTGGATTTTAGGCATGTCTGCTACTATTTTCCCTGCATCCTTGGAGGAATCAGGTATGTAGTATTTCGCATCAAGGATGGTAAGCATGCGCCCATCAACTTTTATCATGTCGGCTTCCAATGCAGAACCGCTGTGTGCGCCTTTGATGCCAAAATCCCAAAACGGCTTGGATGCCTCCATCTGCTCTGGGGTGGATTTCTCCATGCCGAACGCCGCGCGGCAGGCTTCCTCCCACACCTCATGGAAGCCGCACTTGCCGAACAGGTATATGCCGTCCGTTGTGTCTTCGTCCTTCTCCTCCAAATAGCGCAGCATCAGGTTCAGCAAATACCGCCGGCGATTGTCGAACCGCTGGGTTTGCTCTTTCTTGATTATGCGCACTAGATATTCATTGTCTGTGAATTCCTCTTCGTGGTCCGGCGGGTCGGTTATAGCAGGAAGCCCCAGCAGATCCGGCAGGTGGAGCTTCTCCAATCCCTTCCAGGCCTGCCATACTAGATATTTGTGCAGGCGCGTGACGATATGGGCAGTGTCCGCCTGCTTCCTGCGCGTGTGCAACTCCATGTAGTAGGGGCGTCCGTCCTGCATGAGCGGCAACACCCTCCGGATGGTGCGCGGCCACATGATGCGCCCCTTGCCGTTCAGCTCGTTGATGTTCTCATCCACCCGGTATACGCCGTTCGCCTGGAAATCCGTCACCAGCTCCACCATGACATGCAGGAAATCATGCCAGGCATCCTCCGAATCCTCCTCGCCTGTGCTGCTGGCTTCCTTTTTGTAGCGGGCAATGACCCGCATGACGGTGCGGAATGACTCCATGCGCGCTTCTGATTGGGCGTTGTCTTTTACTTCGGCGCAATACTTGGGCAAGATATATAGAACACGCTTGCCGAACTGAATCAATCCCACATACCGGAAACAGTAGTCGTATTTGTGGATGTACCGACTGTCCCAAGAGGAGTCCGCATCATCGTCTTCTGTCTCATTGGTCTCGCCAGATTTTGTAACGACCGTGCGCAGGATTTTGGCACACTTGAGCTGCTGCAGGGCATCTGACAAGCGTTTGTCATCCTCACCGGATGAGCCGATGCCCAGCAGCTCCCGCATCTTCTGGGAGTTGTAGTGCTGCTGCTCCCTAGCCCATTGCTGTTCCAGCTGTACCTCTGCCATTTTCGCTGGGTTTACTGGTTGATGGCTGCATCGTTTCCTTCATTTCCTTTATTCGTATCATCAGCTTCTTGCGATTGCTTGTACCCCCGAAGATCTTTTTGGAATATACCGAGATTCTTCTTTTCCAAATCAAGGTCTTCCCGCAGTTTCGCGCAGGTGTTCAACTTCGTTTGGAATATTCCCGTCTTGAACGGCTTTGCTGCATCCTCGAACAAATACAACAAAACCTTTTCTTTGACGGCATTTTTCAAGTCTTTTTTCCGTTCTTCCTCCTTCAAGAAGTAGTATCCCATCAGCTTATCCTCCTGTACCTGGTGTTCCAACAGGAGCTCGTTAATGCCTCTGCGGAGTTGATCCCAAAGGTCATTCTTATCTGCTTTTGGGGTAGGGTCGATATCCATGTTCACGAAGCTCCAGCGGCGCTTGAGTGCTGTGTCCATGGGGAACACGCCTTGGTCTGCGCTATTCATGGTGGCCCAGATGTATAAGTTGGCAGGCAGGCGGAGTTCGTTCATGATATCTTTACTTGGCCGTGTGCCTTGCATCTTTTCGTCGCCTTCCCGCTCATCCATCAAGTATTCATACAATTCCTCGGAGGGACAAATGGCGTACTCGCTTTCGTGCTTATTCACACTGCCATCCTCGCTGTCTTCTGAGGCGCGGTCCAATAGCTGGAACACGTCGCCAAAGACGGCCGCTGTGTTGGCGCGGTTAATTTCCTCGATAATCAAGCAGTAGTCTGTCGCTCGGTTCCAAAGAGCCTTTTTGAGCATCTTTGCAAACGGTCCGGGAACAAAGGCATATTCTATACCTCTCTTTTTATCTCCCTCTTCTGTTTTGGACATCTTGGGACGATAGGTTCCCACGAAATCATAATAGGTGTATTCCGGGTGGAATGTCACACGCATGATATTTTTTGCTCCGAACTGGCTGTGCGCCTCGCGGTTCAACGTATAGCTCTTCCCCGTCCCCGGCGCTCCCGCCCAGATGGTGTTGTGCGGATGTTTGGGTTCCTGTTCGCTTTCCTCGTCATTGCAATCTGAATTGGAATCACTATCTTCCTGAACTGTTCCGGAGTAAGGGGATATATTATCATCTCCCAAGGCGTCGACTACCATTGGCTTGAATTGCTCAGGCGTGATAGCCACCCCATTTTTAGGCACGGGGTCATTAGTGTATTTGAATACAAATTGTATTTTTGCCTTGTCTACGTCATCTTTGTAATTTGGGTATATATTGTTTGAGAAATAGGTAATGATGTCTGAAATACCTCCTCCACATATTAAGCTGATAGTCTCATTTCCAATTTTAAACTTTCTCGTATGGGAGTTTTGTCTTTGAAAAACCTCCTTAAAAGTTTGATTTAGTCCGTGCTCCATATTTTTTCCAATGAGGGTGGCAATCCCCGGCACAAAATGGCCTATGAGCTCACAGTTGTATGATTTACCATTTTCCATACAATAGGAAAGCTGTTTATCACCAGACAAGATAGACACAACTTTTATGAATCCGTTGATGTTTCCCCTTATTTTATCATCACTCAATTTTTCAATGGCTTCAAGAGGGAATTTAAATAACTCGTCACGATTTTCGGTATCAATATTAATCTTCATCAGTTCTTCCTTGTTGGGTGGATTGTTTTGAATAAATGATGCCACTTTCACGCAACATTCATAAAGGCTCTCATTGCCCTTGCACGGGCCAAAGAAAATTTTCAGTCCGTATCGTTCGCCGGATGGTTCTTTGGGGCTCGGTTCCGCTAATGGAAAGTACTTGAAATTGCCTTGCGCTTCATCTAGCTTTCCGCACAAATATTTGTGATATTTCCTTTTTTCTATGAGGTCATTGAGTTCCCTGTCGTTATTACTCTCCATGTCAATGGCGACCGCGAAGTCACCATATTCAAATCCATCAATATTTTCTATGCACTGTTTATAAAGCGCGCCATTGCCATTAGGAGTAACAATTTTAAGGCATTTAATATAGCTGCAATAGCCACGGTATTCATCCTTGAGATTGAGATGAATAGCCCATTGATTAATCGTACATTTTCCCTCGAAAAAATTATGAAACTCATTGTCCGAGCCAAGCAACGAGTTCAATTTTACACATATTTCTATTTGTTTATGTTCTTCTTCTTCTGTCATGGTGGTTAGATGGTGCGGTTGGTAATGGAGGAGCGTGCTTGAAAGGCTCCAATGGTTCGCTTGTACCATGGAGGTGGAGGGATGTCAAGGTGCAAAGTGGATGATTTTGCATCTCGGGGTGGCAGAGTGGCGTTGACAAGGGGCGTGTGCTGCGGGTATAGTGTTCGCATGAGACTGGAGCTGCCGAAATCGGGATCTCGGGAGGTGCTGGAGTATCTGGCGGGGCTGCCGGAGATTGCGGCGGGGGATGAGGTGGAGTTGGACTTTGGGCGGGTGAGCGTGTTGACATCGTTCTACATGTTGGCGCTGGGGACGGCGCTGCGGCGGGTGCTGGCGGGGAAGGGTTGCCGGATGCGGTTCACCGGGTTTCAACGCGATGCGGTGGAGAATTATGCGGGGTACATGGGGATGAAGCACCTGCTGGATGAGGCACTTCCGGTGGAGGGGCTGAAGGAGGCGGGGCAGGACGAGGGCACGCATTTGCCCATCACCCGCCTGTCCATGAAGGAGCTGTTCAAGGCGGCGTTCGAGCAGCGGAGGTTCCTGGAGGCGGGCGACTTGATAGAGGAGCAGGCGCAGCGGCTGGCGCGGGTGATCACGGCGCACACGCCGGAGCTAGCGCCGCTGATGGGCTTCCTCATCCGCGAAATCCTGCGCAACATCCCGGAGCACGGGAACGCGGACGAGATGTGGATATGCGCGCAGCGGTGGAGGAACAGCTTTGCGGAGCTCACCATCCTGGACGAGGGCATCGGCATCTTCAACAGCCTGGCGAGCAACCCCAAGCACCGAGAGTACATCACGGACAACGAACAGGCGCTGCAGTGGGCGGTGAAGCCCGGCATCTCGCAATCCTTCCAGCCTTCGTACAAGCCGAACAAGCGCAGCCAGTGGGAGAACTCCGGCTACGGGCTGTACATGGTGAGCGGCATCTGCCGGGAGCTTGGCGGCAAGTTCCTGCTGGCCAGCTACGGCAACTACATCTCGCTGCGCAAGGACGGCACGTTCGAGCGCGGCGCCACGGATTTCCACGGCACGGTGCTGCGCATCTCCATCCCCACCGGCAGGGAGCTGGACACGCAGGACCTGCTGCGCCGGCTTTCCGAGGCGGGCGAGCGGGAGGCCTCCACCATCCGCAACGCGTTCAAGCAGGCCTCCAAGCCCTCCCGCGGCCTGCTCACCGAGCTGGGAATCGATGCCCCGCCGCAGGGGTAGGCGGAATAGGCTCGGAGAGGTGCGGGCGTTGATTCGGTGCCGCCTCACGGCACCTCACCCCTTCGGGGCAAACACGCTTCGCGGTTTGTCCAATCCGCCTTACCGCGCCACAAGCGGCGCGCCCCTCCGGGGGCCGTCGGCGGCTTTGGCGTGAGTCCACACCGCCATTCGGCGACGTTCCGTGGTGAAACGAATCGGGCGTGGACAACCCCACGGCCCTGCCGTGGGCTAGGAAAAGTTGACGCCACCAAGGTGGCTCAAAACTAGGCGCGGCGAAGCCGCGCGAGGGCCTCGCATGCGGGTTCGTAGCCCTGTCCGGCGGCCATGCGGTACCATCTGGCCGCCTGCTGCAGGTCCTTGTCCACGGTGTCGCCTGTCTCGTAGCATTCGCCGAGCTGGAACTGCGCCTCTGCATCGCCTTGATACTCCGCCTTGAGACGGAGGACGTCTATCTTTGTGAATATCATATCTATAGGGTATTGGGTTAGGTTCGGGAGGGCGTGCCCCCCTTCTTCGGGGTAGGTGCATATGATAGCACACCCACCCCGAATTGGCAAGCTCCGCGCGTGACATGTTGCAGGGGAATTTCCGCTCAGGCCAACACCTCGCGCTCGTAGATGGCGGCGCACTCCGACGCCACGCGGCACACCGCGGACAGCGGGATGTCCAGCAGCGTGTACGCGCCGGCCTCCGTGGTCTTGGTGGCGGGGATGGACACCTTCTGCACGGAGTAGGGCGACATGGAGACGCGCACGGCGAGCGGGATGCGGTAGCGGCGGTAGAAGCTCTGCAGGCTGCGGGCCTTCAGGTTGCGCTCCGCCTTCACCTCCATCGCGAACACGCCGTCGTCCGTGGGCAGCAGGAAATCCACCTCCGCCTGCGCGCGCTCGGCGGTCCAGTAATACGGGTCCCAACCGCACTCGGCGCGCAGCTGCTGCTGCACGTACTGCTCCGTGAGCGCGCCCTTGTACTGGGTGAACACCGCCGTGCGGTCCACCAGCTGGCGCTGCTGCAGGCGGCACTTGGCCGCCAGCAGGCCCACATCCAGGAAGTACAGCTTGAACGCCGCGTCCTTGTACGCCTCCAGCGGATGCTGCGGCAGCGCGGCGCGGAAGACGGGACTCACCAGCCCCGCGTCTTCCAGCCAATGCAGGGGCAGACGCAGGTGCCGCGCGTGCATGCCGGGCTGAACCTGGTTGTACAGGAAGCGCTTGTCCTCCTTGGCCAGCTGGGACGGTATGGACTCCCACGCCAGCGAGATGTTTTGCGCGATGTCCATGGAGGCGTGCTTGCTGAAATCATCCTTGTAGTCGTCAAGGATATCAAGCTGCATCTGGCGCACCGCGCTCAAGTCGTGGGATTCTGCCTCCTCGGCCACCACGCCGGGCATACCGCCCACAAAATAGTACCGGCGCAGCTTGTTTTCGAGCTCGCGGGCAAAGAGGTTTATTTGTCTCCATTCGCCCTCGCGCACCATTTGGGCGAACATCTCGTCGCCGGTGCCCTCCAGATACTCCGTGAAGGTCATGGGGTACATGTGCAGGCGGTTCACCTTGCCGACGGGAAATCCCGTCCCGCGGCGCTCGGCAATGCCCAGCAGCGAACCCGCCGCCATGACCGCGTATTCCGGGGCATCCTCGCAGAAATATTTCAGGGATGTGATGGCGGAGGGGCATTCCTGGATTTCATCCAGAATGATGAGGGTGTCCTGCGGTGTCAGGGGAAATCCGGCATGCGCCTGAATGTCACCCAGCAAGCGCTTGACGTTTAAATTTTCCTCGAAC
Source organism: Akkermansia sp. (assembly GCA_024405455.1). Classification (GTDB taxonomy): domain Bacteria; phylum Verrucomicrobiota; class Verrucomicrobiia; order Verrucomicrobiales; family Akkermansiaceae; genus Akkermansia. Next base: position 35,906 of record JAKSOT010000001.1, read on the forward strand.
GACCTGCGGAGCGGCAAGTCTTCATCGAAGCGCACGTACGCCACCTTGGCGAACTCCTGACGTCCGAATTCGCGCATGGCCCACGTCTTTCCCACCTGTCTGGCTCCCATCATGATGAGGGGTTTGCGGCGGGGATTGTTTTTCCACTTCAACAGCTGCTTGAAAATGGCTCTTTTCATCTCGGAGTCGTTTTAGCATGTTTTTTAATCACTTGCAAGCCCTATCTGCAACTAATGCAAAGATAAATTGCCTCTGAACTGCAACTAATGCAAAGATAAACCACCTCCATGCTGCAACTAATGCGAAGACAAATTGCCGCACTTCTGCACATAATGCGAAGATAAACCGGGATGGAAACACCCCTCGGGTGCATTTTGGCAATGGTCGTCTCACGCGCGTGGACGGCGGCTCATTCCGACGCCACGCGGCCCACCGCCGCCAGCCCTCCATGCCATGTGTGTACACACATGGCGGAAACAGACGCAAAATCAGCGGATTGCAAGCGCGTTTTTACGAAATGCAAAGATAAATCGGCTGAAATTTTCCGAAATGCGAAGACAAAATGCCGCACTTCTGCAACTAATGCAAAGACAAATTGCCGCAGTTGTGCAACTAATGCGAAGATAACCCGGGGGCGCCCGCCTAGCGCTTGTTTCAACTTCCTAACATGCTCGTTTTAAGCGTTTGTCAATAAAAAGTGTAAAAATCCGCAATATCACTGCGGATTTTTACACTTTTTAATTCAACACGTTGGCAATAAGGCTATTCCACGCCGCCTACCTGGATGCGGGTGCGGGTGGCGGCGGGGGCGAGGATGGATTTAATGTAGGCGTTGACGCTGTCCTGCGTGGCGGCGCGGATGCCGGCGGTGAGGCGGGATTCGTAGTCTGCGCCGAGGTGCAGGAGCTCGTCGACGGCGGCCTGCTCGCAGGCGCCGCGGCCGGATTGGCGGGCGAACTCGCGTGCGGAGAGGAGTGCGGCGCGGGTGCGCTCCAAGGCATCGGCGGGCATGCCGTCGTGCGCGAGGCGTGCGAGGGTATCGTCCAGCGCGGCGCGTGCCTGTGCGGCCTGTTGCGGGGAGGTGCCGAGGTAGAAGGTGAGGCAGCCGGCGTCCATACCCTGCAGGGTGGTGGCGCCGGTGTAGTAGGCGAGACCGCGTTCCTCTCGTATGGCGGTGAAGAGGGGGCCTGCCATATCGCGGCACCACTCGCAGAAGAGGGCCTGCTGCGGCATGCGGGAGTCCGCCACGCGGCAGGCCGGCACGGCGAGGGCGAGCACGGCCTGCTCCTTGTCGCAGGGCACCACGGCATCCGCGGCCGATTGCGCGGGAGTGGGCGTGCCGGCGACCTCCTGCCCCTCCGGCATGGATGAGAAAAGCCTTTCCGCGGCAGAGCGGATGGCGGCGGGGTCGATATCCCCGACCACGGCGAGCACGGCGTTGCGGGCGCAGAAGAGGCGTGCGTGGCGCGCCACCAGGTCCGAGCGCGTGAGGGAGCCCACGCTTTTCTCCGTGCCCTTGGGGGAGAGGCCGTAGGAGACATTGCCGAAGCACAGGCCGCGCAACCCGCGGAAGGCCAGCGCCACGGGGTTTTCCGCATCGTCCTGGATATCGGCCGCCATGGCCTCCTTCTCCGTGTCGATGGCGGCCTGCGGGAAGGTGGGGTGGAGGGCGGCGTCCGCCAGCAGGGAGAGCAGGGTTTCCGCATCCGCGGCGGTGCCGTCCACGGAGACGGAGAGGGTGTTGTTCCCGGCGAGGCTGTTGATGCCGCCGCCGAGGCGCTCCACGGCCTCCGCCAGATCCGCGGCGGAGCGGGTGGACGTGCCTTTGAGCAGACATTCCGCCAGCAGGGAGTTGGCGCCGGAATCGCGTGCCGTCTCCGTGGGGCAGCCCGCGCGCACCGCGAGCGTGGCGTACATGAGCGGCACGCGGCGGTCCACGCGCGTGACCAGGCGCATGCCGTTGGGCAGGGTGCACACCTGCGGCTCCTGCGGCACCGCGCCCTCCTCCGCCGCGGCGGCGGGCGGGTTGGAGCCCACGGGGTCCACGCTCACCTCGCACAGGCGGTCGCGGGTGAAGTACTCGGTGGCTTCAATCAAATCAAAGGTGTCGAGGTTGGCGAGGGCGGCGTCCCACTCCTCCATGCAGTTGCCGTTGCGGGAGAGGTGCCAGGCCATGCCGAGGGTGTCCGCCACGCCCTGCACCTTGGAGAGCGTGCGCATGCGCGCGGTGAGCAGCTGCTTGCGGCAGCGCGCCAGCGAGGCGTTGAACGCCCGCCGCGGCAGGGTCTCCATGAACTCCAGCACGGCGTCGCGCAGGGTGTCGCGGCGCTCGCGCTCCACGTCCGCCTCAACCACGAAAGCCCCTTCCCCGTGGCGGTCCGGCATGGCGTAGGCCGAGATGTCGTGCGCCAGCCCCAGCTCGTCGTGGAAGCGCTTGTAGAGCCAGGCGGCGCGGCCGTCCCCCAGGATGGAGGCGAGCATGGAGAGCGCGGCGGCATCCGGGTGGTTGGAGGGGGGGATGCGCCAGGCGAGCATGAGGGTGCTGGTGGGCTGGGCGAACTCGCGGCGCTCGGTGCGCGGGCCCCACTGGTGCGGCTCCACGGGCGGCGCCGCCTGCGGCAGCGGCGCGGACGGCACATCCGCGGTCTCCTCCTGCGCGGCGGCGAAAACCTCCGCGGCGTCCACATCCCCCGCCACGCATACGAACACGTTGCCCGGCACGTAGCGCTCCCGGTGGTACGCCACCATGTCCGCGTGCGTCAGGGCGTCGAACCGCGCCCGCTCGCCCGTCACCCGCAGCCGCCGCGGGTTCACCTTGAACAGGGTCTCCGCCAGCGCGTAGTACGCCACGTCCTGCGGGTCGTCCGCGTACATGTCCATCTCGCGGCGGATGACATCGCGCTCGCGCTCGAAATCATCCTGCGGGAAAGCGGGGTGGAACACCAGCTGCACCAGCAGGTGCAGGAACTCCCGCCAGTGTGCGGCGGGGCCGTTGATGTGGTACACGGTGCGGTCCGTGGAGGTGTAGGCGTTCCAGGAGCCGCCAAGCTCCGGCACGCGCTTGTTCAACTCCTCCCCGCTGTACTCCGCCGTCCCCTTGAACACCTGGTGCTCCAGCAGGTGGGAAATGCCGCTGCCCAAGCGCGAGCCCTCCAGCACGGATCCCGTGCCCACCCACACCTGCAGCGACACCAGCGGAAACGCCCGCCGCTCCGCCGCAAGAACCGTCAAGCCGTTCGGACATACGTGTACCTCGTGTTGCATGCACACAATATGCCACAAGACGAAGGAATTTACAATTGACAATTGACGATCACTGCCATCCCATAAAAATGCTCGGAGAGGAGCAACCCTTGGCGCTCATACGCCCCGCCATTCGGCGGGACTCTCTGCCGAGACGTACCAACGTGGTTACCCCCAGGCCTTCCGGCCTGGGCTAACCTTGTGTCGCCATCGGGATGGCTCACATAGAGCGCGCCTGTCGGCGCGTGGCGAAATGTTTCCTCTGGCATATTGCCAGAGGAAACTTGTAATCATCCGCGCCGATAGGCGCGGCTAACTTGGAGCCATCCCAATGGCGACACAAAGTTTGCCCCATCCCGTAAGGGTGGGGATTGTCCCCCTCCGCACTTACAACTAAGAGAGTCCCGCCGCGTTGCGGCGGGGCGTATGAGCACCAAGGGTTGCACCTCTCATTGGCCCGCAACCACCAGCCACCCACCCACCACCTTGCCTGCCACGGGGCGCGCACACGCCCCCGCAAAAAATTCATTGAAATTCCGCCGATTTCAACCTTTTTTGAATTTTTTTGCGAATTTGGGCTTGCATGTCTACCCGTTCTGCGCTATACTTCCTCGCGTGTCGGGCGCACTGTGCGTCCAAAAGCCTTTCGTCTTCCTACGAAAAACAAAACAACAAAATAGAAAATACCATGAAACTGCATTTACCGAAAATGCTCACGGCTGCGCTCCTCGCAGCAATCACCGCCGTTGGAAGCTCCGCTTTCGCCGACGACGCAGAACTCACCACGTACACGACCACCAACCTGACGGCAGCCGGTACGACCAAGAACTACAATGCCAAGGGATTCGCCGTCGTCCTCAACGGGCCGCGACTGGCGACCACTCCGACGGATGTTCCCATCACCACGTGCGATCTGGTGTACCTCAACTCCATCACTCTTGGCAGTCTCCGCACCGTTCCGGCAGCCGGTGTAACCCTGGCCCTGGCGGATGCCACCGGCAAAGTGCTTTCCGTGTCAAACAACATTGTTTCAAGCGCGGAACAACCCGTCACGTGGAACTTCAGCAACACCGCTGTGGCAACGGATTCCACCCTGTATTTCTACTGGCTCGATTCATCGAAAGGAATTGCTGTTGGAAACACCCTCTCCAATTCTGATTTGGCGAGTTGGACTAACGCTGGTAACGGCACCGGCGGCGTCAGTGATTACAACGGCATTTCTGGTGTCGCTACTGATAACACATCCTGCGGGTACCTTGACAGTCTCTCGCACATCCAAACCGCCAACATCCGGTTCGCGCCCAAGCTCACCATAGTGACCTCTGGTCCCGTTCCGCAGAACGAGTACACCTGGAAGGCCACCGGCACCACGGCTTTATGGGATGAGGAGACCGCCAACTGGACTCTCGCAGGTGCGGACAGCAGCTATACGTCCGACCCGGTAAATATCGTGGACTTCAATGCCGGCGAGTTTGCTATGAACGTGACCGTGAGCGGTAGTATCGAGGCCGCCAAGGTGAACGTGAACGACAACTACCAGTTCACGGTGGCTTCCGGCAGCAGCCTGACCGTCGATACGCTCTCCGTGGCAGCTGATAAGGAGGTGACGGTGGCGGGTGAAGGCAGCATTGCCCTCACCAAGGTTGCCCTTGCAAACGGTGCCACCATCAACGTGGGCGCCGCCGCCAGCCTGGCTGTGACCGTGGCTGACGACGCGGACGACACCGCCATCAAAGCCACGAAGGACATCACCCTCACCTCCCTGGCCGGTCCTGCGGAGGGCAAGGAGCTGACCATCTCCGCCGAAGGCCACACGGTTGCCGTGCAGAGCAACAACACCTTCGCCGGCGACCTCGTGGTGGCCAAGGGCACCGTGAAGCTGGATAGCAACACGGCGCTGGGTTCCCACAACGCCACGGGCAGCAAGACCATCACCATCGGTGAGGGTGCCACCATGGATGTCAACGGCAAGGGAGATGCCAAGTATGTGTACACGCTGGCAGGCGGCACGCTCACCAACAATGGCACTGCCATCGGCCACAATATGGCCCAGACCTCCGGACTTGTCCTGACCGCCGACTCCTACATTGGCGGCGAGGACGCCAAGGAAATGTGGGTGCTGGCCGCCAGCTACGGGGCCAACACCGTGGATTTGGCGGGCTACAAACTCACCAAGAAGGGCAGCGCGCTCTTCGGCTTCGCCAACTCCACCATCACCGAAGGCACCCTTCAGGTTGATGCAGGCACGGTGCAGTTTAACGACGGCGGTTCCGTCGCGGCGGACATCATCCTCAACGGCGGCACCATCACCGGCACCGTGAAGATTGCGGATGACATCGACATCACCGCCCAGCAGACCGCCAGCACCAACGCCACGCTCAGCATTGCCGATGGCATGACCGTCACCCTCAAGACGGCTGAGGAACAGACCCTCACCCTCTCCAACGGCCTTACCGTTGGGAACGGCGAGATTAGTGTGGACGGCACCGTGACCGTGAGCGGCAAGTCGCTGGACCTCTCCAGCGGTGGCGAAGCCGCGGGTACTGTCAGCGTGCTTGGGAACAGCGTGTTGAACGTGGGCGGCGGCATGTGGATGCACTCCGACTCGAGCATCGAGCTCGCCCAGGGCGGCACCGTGAACATCGCCGGCCTCAGTATCGTCGGCAAATCGGAGGGCTCCATCACCGCCACGGCTGCGAACCAGCAGTACAGCACCACCAATGACAAGTACACCATCGCCAATGCCGACATCACCGCCACGGCCGATGTCACCATCGGCAACACGCTGGATAGCGTTCTCAACGTGTACACCGGCGCGCACACGGTGACGCTCAACGCCGCCACCACAAGCGTGCACGTTGCTAAAGGCGGCACCATCAACATCGGCGAGACGGGTTCCGCCCTCTCCATCGACGTTGCGGACGGCGGTGCCGTCGGCTCCTATGTCAAGGCCGACAACGACGGAACCATCATCTACACCGCGGGTACCGCCATACTGAACAGCGTCATTACCCTGAACGCGGGTGAGCTCGGCATGAACGGCACCTTCAACGTCGACGCCCTTGCATTCCAGGGCGAGCAGACCATCGCGGGCGGCGAGTACGAAAACAACGGCTTCGCCACGGAGGAGGGCACCCTCACCGTGGTGACCGTGGGGGAAGACGCCACGCTGACGGCTGATAGCGCCACCGTTGTGCGCGGCGGCCACGAGTTCAGCCTGGCAAACAACGGCACCGCTGCACTCAACAGCACGAACTACTCCGCCTTCTACATCACCAACCAGTCCGAGACCGTGACCAAGGCCAAGAGCAAGGAAGCGGAATCCCACGTGACCCTGGCCTCCATCCACGTGGACGCCGGCGCTGAGCTGACCGTTGACCAGAACATCAACCTGAGCCTGGTTACCGCCGAGACGGGCGCCAAGCTCAACATCCTGAGCGGCCAGACCGTCTCCGTGGGTGATGCCACCACCACCGCCACGATTGCCGGTGCAGGCACCTACGCCCTCAAGAGCGGCAGCAAGACCATGACCGGCACCCTGGCTGAAGGTTCCGATTGGACCGGCACAGTGGTCGTCTCCAATGTCGGCAGCTTCGCCGACATTAACCTGAACACCTTCGGCCATGAAGGTTCCAAGGTGAAGTTCGACGGCGTGACCGGCCACTTTGGCCCGCACATCATCACCTATGCTCCCGAACTGGTGCTGGGTGAGGGCGGCTTGACGCTCAACAACGGCTACTCCACGGACGGCCAGGGCGGACCTGCCATGGTATACACCTTTGCCGGCGGCGTTTCCGGCACGGGCAACATGACCTTCAACAGGACCACTGGTACCACTGTCAGCCAGCAGCTGGTCTTCTCGGGCGATGTGTCCGAATGGTCCGGCACCCTGAGCGTGGTCGCACGCTTCAACGTGACGGCGCACTACATTGGCGTGGACAAGACGGTGAACTCCACCATCTCCCGCACGGGTGGCGATCTCCACGTGAAGGTCGGCACGGGTGAAGACGCCTCTGTGGTGACCTTCGCCCAGGGCATCACGGCCAGCGACCTGGCCGTGCTCGCCGGTGCCACCGCCTACATCAACGGCGGCCTGACCACCAACACCATCACGGTGGGTGACGGCGCCACGCTCGCCATCAACGGCAACACCACGCTGACTTCCGCCATCACCAGCGCCGGCACGGTCACCCTGACCAACGTTGCGCTCTCCGATGCGTTCACGGAGTCTCAGGGCGGTGAGGCCAAGTACTACATCGGCGAGACGCAGAACTACTACATGGGTTCCGCCGACAAGTACCTGACCGTTGTGACGGGCGATGGCGCAGCCAATGCCACCGGCACGGGCCTGACCTGGAACACGCGTAGCGGCCTTGAAATGGCCAACGGCCAGGTGATCACCGGAGCCGGCGAGGCTGACTACTCCACGCTGTACGTGGCCGAAGGAATCTTCGCTTCGGACATTATCGAGGGCGGCCACTACGGTGATTTGGGCACCATCAAGGTGACGGACGGCGGCATTCTCACGGTGGATCAGGCGCTCACCGGCATCACCATCGAGGTGACCGGCACGGGTGTCATCACCGGCAAGGAGATTGTTCCCACCGATGTGCAAATCACCAAGGACGCCACCGCAGTGTTCACCGAACCCGTCCAGACGCCTGGCGTGCGTCTCACCGCCGCCGATGATGGCGCCGTGAAGGTGACCAACAACGGCGAGGCGGCGGCTACGTACTCGGAGATTGACGCCAACCTGTCCGTTGAGGCCAAGACCCTCGAAATGGTTGCAGACGAGCCTGTGATGGTCTTCAACGAGCTTGTCCACGTTGACGAAATCATCAACAACCAGGCGGGCCAGGGACTCACGCTGATGAATGCGGAATCCCTCGAGCTCAAGTCCATGACCATCGCCAAGGATGCCGTGGTGTCCGCGTACTACACGGAGGAACAGCAGATTGGCTGGAATGAAGGCACGGTGACCATCACGGAATCCCTGGTTGCCGGCGGCGGCACGCTGTACGCCAACCTGACGCTGGTGGGCCATAAGGGCGACGATCTGCTCTCCTGGAACCTCGGCGGCCAGCAGATGACGCTGGGCAGCACGCTGACGCTCGACACGGAGACCGGGCTCATCCAGCTGGATAACGACACCATGCGCCAGATTGCCGCTCTCACCCTTGGTGAGAACTGGGAGCTGGTTGTGAACGGCGGCACAAATCTCCAGTACGACGGCAACGGGTGGTTCGACGGCGTGTTCTCCCGCACCTACACCAATGCCGATGGAGAGCTGGCCCAGCTTGGCGGCGACTACAAGGTTCAGGTGCTGGATAACGGCAACTTCGGCGTTGTGAAGTACCTCGACGTTCCGGAACCGACGACCGGCACCCTCAGCTTGCTTGCGCTTGCGGCTCTGGCGGCAAGGCGCCGCAAGCACAACTAATTTACAATCTACAATTTACAATTGACGATTTTGTAAGTTAGGCGGCTTCGCCGCGAAGATTATCAAGCCCCGCACGGATGATGCCGTGCGGGGCTTCTTGAATGGTGGGCGCGGGCTAGTTGTCCAATCTGGCGCGGCGGATGGAGTTGATGCCGGAGAAGAGGGAGGAGGAGGCGTTGAGGGCGGAGCCGAGGCTGCGGATGCCGGATTGGCGTGCCTGGTTGCGGAGGTCCCAGTTGTCCAGCGCGGATTGTGAGCGGAGGGTGTTGACCTCCTGCAGGGCGGCGTTGGTGCGGTTGTTGATGTCGTCCTCCAGGCGTGTGGCGAGGTCGGTTTCGCGGGTGAGGGTGGAGCCGTCTGCGGCGAGGTTGGAGCGGGCGGCGTCGCCGCGTGCGCGGGCGAGCTCCATTTGAGCGTTGCGCTGGCCGCGGCGCCGGTTGTCCAGTGCGGTGTCGGTCATGGCCTGTGCGCGCTGCTCGTTGAGGCGCTGCTGGAGGTCGGCGGCTTGTTTGAGGGCCCTGCCCTGGTCGTATTCCGCCTTGGCCTGAACGGCCTTTCCTGCGACGGCGGCTGCGGTGGAGACAATAGCTGCGGTGGTGAATCCCATAACGGGGGTGAGCGTATCACGGCGGCGCGCGGGGCGGCAAGGGCGGCGGGGAAACCCGCACGGGGCTCCCGCGGGCGGCAGGCTCGGGCGGGTTCACGCGCGCGGCGCGCATGAAATCGGCTCGCTGCCACGATGAAGGCTTGCAATTCGGCGCGGAATTTGCCAAGGTAGCGGGAATTCCGTACACCTTCCATGTTAGAGACACTCCAGAGCCTAGTCAACACGCCCGCCTTCTACTTTTGCACCGGCATCCTGCTCATCGTCCTGTTCTTCTGGTACCTAGCGGCAGAGAACGACAAGGTGAAGCGCAACGCGGGCACCTTCTTCATCGTGGGTCTGTCGGCGTTCTCCATCATCTCGCTGCTGCTCAACGGGATGCACTACGGCATCGACATTAGCGGCGGCGTGGAGCTCACGCTTGAGGTGCAACCGAAGATGGGCGACTACGGCGAGATGGTGCCGCCCACGGAGGACGATATGCAGCAGGCCTGCAACATCCTGGGCGAGCGTCTCAACTCCACCGGCACCAGCGAAGTGGAAATCCTCCACTCCGGCAACAAGATCCTCATCCAGATTCCTCAGCAGGACAACGACCCCGACAAGAACAAGGAGAAGCTGGACTCCATGGTGAAGATGCTCACCAAGATGGCCAAGCTGGAGCTGCTGGCCGTCTACCCGGACCAGGACCGCGTGCTGGCCGACCCCGAGGTGCAGGACAGCATCTCCCAGTACGAGGAGCGCATGGACCACTACAACAGCCTGAGCGAGGACGAGCAGAAGCGCACCCGCAAGCCCGCCCTGCCCCGCATCCCCTCCAAGCTCGGTCTCAACGACTACCTGATACTGCCCGGCCCGGTGACCAACGACGAGACGGGCGAGCCGGAGCTGGACAAGCACGGCAAGCAGAAGGTCTACTACTACGTGCTGCAGAAGCCGTACGTGGCCATGCAGAAGGATGTGTACATCACGGGCGCGGAGGTTTCCAAGGCGCAGCCGGACTACGTGCGCAAGGGCTACGTGGACGTGGTGCTCAACCGCACGGGTGCGGAGCGCATGGGCAAGCTGACCGGCTCCATGCAGATTGGGCGCGACCGCATGGCGGTGGTGCTCAACAGCCAGGTGAAGTGCGCCCCCGTGGTGCAGGCCGTGCTCCACAAGGATTTCAACATCAGCGGCCTTAACGGCAAGGGCGAGCCGGAGGACATCTCCAAGGCCCTCGCCAACCCCCTCTCCAGCGATTTGAAGGTGGAGGGCCGCAAGGACGTTTCCGCACAGCTGGGCCAGAGCGCCCTGGAGCAGGCGGGCGTGGGCGGCCTGGTGGGCCTCATCGGCGTGTTCGCGTTCTGCTTCTGGTACTACCGCGCCAGCGGCATGGTGGCCATGGTTGGCCTGGCGTTCAACGCGCTGGTGCTGCTGGGGCTCATGAGCCTGTTCGGCTTTGTGCTCACGCTGCCGGGCATAGCGGGTATCGTGCTGACGATGGGCGTGGCGGTTGACGCGAACGTGCTGATCTACGAACGCATGCGCGAGGAGCGCGACCAGGGGCGCTCCTTCCTGCTGAGCCTGCGCAACGCGTATGAGAAGGCGTTCTCCGCCATTTGGGACTCCAACATCACCTCGCTCATCACGGCGGTGATTCTGTTCTGGCTGGCCAGCGGCTCCATCAAGGGATTCGCCGTGACCACCAGCGTGGGTATCATCACCTCGCTCATCGGCGCCATTGTGGTGACCCGCGTGCTCTTCTTCTGGGTGGAGCACCTGGGCCTGCTGCCCAAGGACTTCAAGTTCGCGCGCGCGCCGTTCGCCGGCAAGGTGTTCGACTTCATGGGCATCCGCAAGGTCTGCATGTGGACCTCGGTGGCCGTCATCGGCCTGGGCATGGTGTACACGGTGTTCATCCGCGGGGAGAAGGGCCTGGGCGTTGACTTCACGGGCGGCGCCAGCGCCACCTACGTCATCCCCGGCGATTCCGAGCTGGACTACAACGCCGTGGAGGACTACGTTTCCACCATGAAGCTCTCCAAGGAGGCCTCCGCGCAGAAGTTCACCAGCGGCACGGACTGGAACATCAAGGTCCGCTGCGCCAACAAGGACGAGGCTATGCAGATCGACAAGGAGCTGCGCGAGAAGATTCCGCACATGAGCGAGCTGCAGGAGCCGTCCATCGACGACGTGAGTTCCTCGCTGGGCTCCGCGTTCTTCAAGACGGCGTGCTTCGCGCTGCTGGCGGGCATGCTGGGCATTGCGCTGTACCTGGCGCTGCGCTTCGAATGGAGTTTCGCCATGGGCGCGCTGGTGTCCACGGCGCACGATGTGTTCGGCATCATTGCGCTGGTGGTGCTGATGGGCACGGAGCTGAACATCATCCACATCGGCGCGTTCCTGACGGTGGCCGGCTACTCCATCAACGACACCATCGTGATTTTCGACCGTATCCGCGAGCGCCTGCGCACGGCGGAGCCGAGCGAGAAGCTGGTGGACATCATGAACGAGGCCATCAACTCCACGCTGTCGCGAACGCTGCTCACCTCGCTGTCCACCATCGCGGTGCTGATTGCGCTCATCGCGCTGGGCGGCCCGTCCATGCGCGACTTCTCCATCACCATGCTGCTGGGTATCTTCATCGGCACGTACTCCTCCATCTACATCGCCTCTCCCGTGGTGCTGTACTTCAGCGAGAAGCACAACCTGCGCGAGGAAATCCAGAAGGCGGCGGACGCCGAGGCCTCCGTGTAACCCACGCAACCGCCGCACCCCGTGAAGCGCGGCCGCAACCAAGCGCTGATCATCCTGGGCTGCCTCGCCTTCCTGGCGGCGGTGTGGGGGTCGGTGGACTGCGGCGTGCGGCTCTCCCAACCGGGGCTTAACGCCGCGGAGGAAACGCACCTGCGGCACCTCATCTACTTCCACTTTGCGGTGGCGCAGCTGCTGCTGGTGCTGGCGGGCGTGCTGTTCTGGCGGCGGCACCACAAGTGGAAGCGCTACTACCTGGTGGTGAGCTACAATGAAAAGGGCGTGGCGCTGGACCCACCGGGCATCCGCATACCCGCCAGCCGCCTGTTCCGCTGCCACCTGCACGAGCCGCTGGAGACCGCCGCCCTGCCCCCGCCGGACGCCCCCATCCTGGTGTACCCCATGTTCATGCTCAGCGGCACCAGCAGCGGCGCCAGGCTCCAGCAATGGCTGCGCAAAGCCTACGCGCGCCGCTTCAAGGGCGCGCAGCCGCAACTGTTCTTCCAGCCCGTGCTGGGGGCCTCCCCCTGGCTGGCGGAGGCCGCCGCCCGCCGCCTGAGGGAGCACGACCGCCTGCAGCCGGACACGGGCATCCTGGTGGTGGCGCACGGCTCCAAACTGCCGGAGCCGCCGCCGGAGCCCGCGCTGTTCTGCCGCCGCCTGCGCGAGCTGCTACCCGGCACCGAGGTGGCGCTGGGCTACTTCCACCAAACGCCGGACGCCGCCGCGGTGATGGCGGGCATGCAGTCCCGCCGCGTCCTGCTGCTGCCCTTCCTGCTGACAGACGGCATCCACACGCGGCGCGACCTGCCCACCGCCGAACAGGCGGCGGCCTGCGGCAAGGAGCTCACGCGCCTGCAGGTGGCCGCATCCATGCTTGATTACGCCTTCCCCTCCCGCCCATGAAACTCGCCGTCAAAGTGACCCCCGGCGCCTCCCGCAGCGAAATCGTCGGCTGGGAGGAAGACCCGCACGCCGGGCGCGTGCTCAAGCTGCGCATCGCCGCCCCGCCCGTGGAGGGCAAGGCCAACAAGGAGGTGGTGGCCTTCCTGGCAAAGAAACTCGGCATGCCGAAATCCGCCGTCACCCTGCTGCACGGGGATTCCTCGCGCGTGAAGCTGCTGAACATACCGGATGCTGCGGCGGAGAGGCTGCCGCATGAATAGGCGGCGTAATTAGGGATTAGGATGAAGATTAAGATTAGGATTGGGAGGATTTGATAGTAGATGCGCACGCGATTGCGGCATACCAACATTTCGGGCTTGACATTTAAAGCGCTACACCCATAATTCTTCCAACACATATTTTTATCACCATGAACCTTGCTATCATCGGCACCGGATATGTAGGCCTCACCACGGGAACCTGTTTCGCGGAAGTGGGTCACAACGTGATTTGCGTGGACAACAACCAGAAGAAGGTTGAAGCCCTGCGCCAAGGCAAGATGCCCATCTACGAGCCCGACCTGGAGGACATGATCGTCTCCAACGTCTCCGCGGGCCGCCTTACCTTCACCACGGACCTGAACGAGGCCGTGGCCAAGAGCGACATCATCTTCATCGCCGTGCCCACGCCCCCGCACGAGGACGGCTCCGTGGACCTCTCCTTCATCGAGGCCGTGTCCCACGAGATTGCGGACGCCATGCGCCCGGAGTACGGCTACCGCATCGTGGTGGACAAATCCACCGTTCCGGTGAGCACGGGCCAGAAGGTGTACGATGTCATCAACCGCTACGCCGGGGCTGATGTGGACGTGGACGTGGTGTCCAACCCCGAGTTCCTGCGCGAGGGAAGCGCGGTGCAGGACCTGATGAACCCGGACCGCGTGGTCATCGGCACCAACTCCCAGCGCGCCATGGACATGATGAAGCGCGTGTACCAGCCGTTCAACGCGCCCATCGTGGAGGTGGACCTGGCGTCCGCGGAGCTCATCAAGCACGCCGCCAACTCCTTCCTGGCACTCAAGATTTCCTACATCAACGCCGTCTCACAGGTCTGCGAGAAATCCGGGGCTGACGTGGAGCTGGTGGCCATGGGCATCGGCATGGACAAGCGCATCTCCCGCAACTTCCTCAACGCCGGACTGGGCTACGGCGGCTCCTGCTTCCCCAAGGACGTGAAGGGCTTCATCAACGTATCCCACCAGCTGGGAGCTCCCCTGCACCTGCTGGAGGAGGTGGAGCGCATCAACGCGCAGCAGCTTGACCACTTCATGGAGCGCCTGCGCGAGAAGCTCTGGGTGCTGCGCAACAAGCGCGTGGCCGTCTGGGGCATCGCCTTCAAGCAGAACACAGACGACGTCCGCGAATCCGTGGCCGTGAAGCTCATCCGCCGCCTGTGCGAGGAGGGCGCCATTGTGAGCGCGTACGACCCCAAGGCCATGGAGACCGGCGCGAAGGCGCTGGAGGGTTGCGAGGTGAACTACTGCGAGGACATGTACGAGTGCACGCGCGACGCGGAGGTGCTGGTGGTGGCCACGGAATGGAAACAGTTTGCCAACGCCAACCTGCAGCGCGTGCGCGAGCTCATGAAGCTGCCCATCATCTTCGACGGCCGCAACGTGATGCACGGCGAGAACGCCATCCACGCCGGCTTCGAGTACCACTCCGTGGGCCGCAAGAGCCTCTACCCCAAGGAGCAGGCCTGACGGCGGCTGCACTGGGCATTTAAATCAACACGGGGCCGCCCGGCGTTCCGCCGGGCGGCCTCCCCCTACACATATATATGCAAATAATCTTGCAATACGCACGGGAAAGGCTACAATAAGCTCGTATGAGTATGCCCAGCTCCCCACCGATTGCCCTCATGCTCTATACGTCTCTCATTATCCTTTTGGCGATGGCCGCCTATATTGTACACATGCACAAAATTACCAAGCGGTTGCAGACCACGGCAAGGGAGAATGGCAAGGTCCCCGCCCCGTTTGGCACATGGACAGCGCCGCCGCACGCGCCGTTCCGCCCCCTGCCGGGCCTTGGCGGGGCCGGGGCGGCTCCCGGACACGCGACAGGGCCGGGAGGGGGAGGCGCAGGCGCCCTCCGGGGGCTTGTTGCCCGCATAGGGGAGGAGGGGCTCTCCGGGCTGTTGAGCTCCCGCCTGGATGACATGGGGGAGGAGGCGGAGGGAGTGCCGCAGGCCGTTGCAAGGCTCGGGCTCTTGGATGAGATACGCATTCTCTCACGCCATGCCGGGGGTGACGACGCCGAGACGCTTCAAGAGCTTGCCGCGGCCCTCCGCAGCCAGCTGGAAGAAATGGGAGCGGAGGTAATCGACGACGATGCCTGGGCTCCGTCACGCCAGAAGGCGGTTGAAGTGCTGTGCGATTTGCCTGCGGGCTCGGCGCCCGTGGTGGCGGGGAAAGTGGCCTCCGGTCTTGTATTCCAGGGCCGGATGTACCGCAAGCAAGCCGTCATCCTCCGCACGGCCCCCCATTATTCACCTATTCCAACCCAACAAGGAGACAATGTACATTGACATGGATATGACAATAGGCTCCCCCGAAAACCAACAGGCATTTTGGGAGCTGCAAAGCTATTCCGACGACTGCGCCATCATGGCCCAGGTGAGCCTCTTGCACCAGTTCGGCGTGAACCTCACGGAAAACCAGGCCATATTCGAGTGCTCGTCCCACGGTTGGTACACGCCCGGCGGCGGCACACTCCCCGGCGATGTGGGCAACCTCTTGGATTTGCACGGCGTCAGCACCCACGATGTACACTACGCCACGGTGGCGGACCTGGCCAGAGAACTCCAGGCGGGGCACGGCATCATAGTGGGCGTGAACTCAGCCGAGCTGTGGAATTCCGGCCCCCTCTCCGATTTGAAGCACTGGCTGTGCAAGGCTTTCGGGCTGGACAACTCCACCTTCAATCCCGCGGACCATGCGGTGGTGGTTACCGGCATTGACGTCTCCGACCCGGGAAATCCGCACGTGATCATCAACGACTCCGGCCATCCCGACGGCCAGGGGCACCCATACCCGCTGGACAAGTTCCTGGACGCATGGGAGAATTCGAATTTCTCCTACACCGCCACAAACGCCGCCATACCGCACGATACGGCCACCATGGGTGACCTGGACCTGCTGGACCTCAGCAAATGGCTGGCGGGGAGTCTAGCCGGCGGAGCGGTCCTGGCCGAGACGGGAGACATATTCAGCGCCGCCGCCGCGAGCGTGACCGCCGCCAACCTGATGGAGGAATGGTTCTCCAACCCCGCCGCCGTGCGCGACATCTAACACCCCATACCACACAGCACCATTATGCAAAAACTAGCAGCAGCACTCACCCTGGCCGCCGAGCTGGACGCCCAGATGACCGGCATCCCCGTCACGGATGATTTCCGCAAGAAGATGGACCTCCTGGGTGCAGGCATCTTCCGCCTCGTCGTCATGGGGGAGATCAAGAAGGGGAAGTCCTCCTTCATCAACGCCTTGCTGGGCTACAAGGAGCTGGTGCCCACCAGCTCGAACGTGGCCACCTCCACCATCTTCAAGATCCACTACGGCAAGGAGGTGGCCTACAAGGTCTTTTTCACCGTCCAGAGCGGCAAGGGGGAACAGGCCATCTCCGCGGCGGACCTCCCCCTGTTCGGCACGGAGGACGGCAACCCCGGCAATGAGAAACAGGTGGACTTCATCGAGGTCTCCTGCCCCTCTCCCCTGCTCAAGACGGGCGTGGTCATCATTGACACCCCCGGGCTGGGCGGCACATTCCGCGAGCACAAGAAAATCACATACCAGTATGTGCCCAAGGCAGATGCCGTCTTCTTTGTGACGGACAGCGTGGAATCCCCCATAGGGGCATTGGAGATAGAATACTTGAAAGACATACAGGGCATCACCCGGCACGTGTATTATGTCCAGACCAAAACTGCGGCGGTGGACGAGGAAGCCGCCAACGCGCGGCGAGAGAACAACCTGGGCATCCTATCGCGCGCCCTAGGCGTTTCCCCCGGCGAGACGCCCTATTTCATGCTCGATTCCGAGGTTCGGCACATGGCGGCGCAGCAATCGAGCACGGACATGCTCCAGCTCAGCGGGTACCCGGCGCTGCTCGCCTTTGTCAACAAGAGGCTGCTGCCGGCCAAGCGCCAGATACTGGCGAGGAAAGCCGTAACGGCCGCCACCCCCACCCTGGAGCACCTGATTTCCCAAGTGGAGGAAAAGGAGCAGATGCTGAATGCGGACACGGCGGACAGCCGCAACAGGGCCCAGGCGGAGATACAGAGGGCCCAGGACGAGCTCACCCACTGGGAAACGGAGGAAAAGGACGTGCTGGTGCGCAGCATTTCCAAGGGGCTGGACGACAACGTGCGCGCGGCGATGGCCTTTCTCAGCCAGTGCCAGCCCTACGGCAGCATTCAAATGGAAATGGAAAACGCCATCAACCGTGCATCAACCAGAGAGGAACTGATGCACACCATGCGGGTCATCAGCAACAACCTGCCGGGGTTCGCGGCACAGTGCATGCAGGCCGTAGCCGCCCAGCTCCAGGCAGGCACCCAGCAGGTGCTCGGGACGTGCTGCCCGGAGATAACGGCGCTCTCCGGGGAGGTGAACACAGGCGTTCCCGCCATCAACAATTTCAGGATAGAGCGCATGCTCCGGGACATGGCGAACGATGGGGGGCGGGAGTTTGCAAAGCTCCGGACGGGCATGTACGGGGGCATGGCGGGCATGGCCATGGCATCTGTCGTGGGTGGAGTTATCGGCAGCGTCGTCCCCGTTGTCGGCACCTTCATCGGCAGTTCCATCGGCATGGCTATCGCGGGCATGTGGGGAAGCAGCCAAGCCTGCATGCTCCAGGAACAGCAGGAACTCCAGAGCCTCCGCTCCCAGGCCAGCGCAGCCCTTTCCACCACCATCGGGGATATGTACTCCAAGATGCAGGCGAACATCAACCAGCTGAATGCGGATGTCAAGTACCTGGTGCAGGATGCCCTGGCCAACACCCTGCGGCAAAGGTCCAGGGATTTGCAGTCGGCCATCGCGGATTTGCAGGAACGCGCGCAGATGACCGGAGAAGCCCTCAGGCAGCGCAAGGAGGGGCTCGCCGCCCTCAGGCAGCAGCTGGCCTCCATCAAGCGCACCATTGCGGCGTATATCCCCGTACAATCAAATCCCGTTCCATGAACCAAGCCCCGGAAAGCGGCAGCACCCTGGAATCCCGGCGCCTCCAGTCGGAATACAGCTCCGCCGTGCGCACGATAGCCGACAGCCTTCAGGAGTTTGCCGAAGGCCTGAACCCGGCGGTCACGCGTTTCATGCAAATGTCCGCGGCGCTGCGGGGGCACGTTTCGGATGCCATAGAGCCGTTCAACGTGGCGGTGTTCGGGCGCATGAAAACCGGCAAGAGCACCCTGATCAACGCGCTGGTCGGCCGGCGCCTGGCCATCACCGGCGTGAACGAGGCCACGGCCACCATCAACCGTCTCACCTACGCCACCGGCGGGGAGCAGCTGGCAACATTCAAGGCCCATTGGAGGGAAGCCAGCCCGGAAACATTCCCCCTGGAAAAACTGGCCACGGAGTGGACGGGGACGGAGCCGGACGTGCTGGAGCGCATACGCCAGGTGAAATACCTGGAGCTGTTTGCCGACGCGGAATGGCTGCGCGACGTGCAGGTGACGGACACCCCCGGCACCGGCAGCACAACCTGCGAGCACGAGGCCATAGCCCAGCAGTTCATCAACGGCAGGGAGGCCGACGCCCTGGTCTATGTCTTCCCCCCGGTGGCGCGCGAGAAGGACGAGGACGACCTGCAAAGCTTCCGCAGGAGCTGCCTGCCCGGCTCAGACCCGTACAACAGCGTGGCCGTGATGCACAAGTGGGACGAGACCTACTGGGCCAGCGGGGGAGATTGGGCGGACATCGAGGCCAAGGCGGCCCGGCTGTACAGCCACATGACGGGCCTGGTGTCATGCGTGGTTCCGGTGAGCGGCCCCCTGGCCCTGGCGGCGGAAATGGACGGGGGCGACTTCTGGGACAATCTCTTGGCGCTCCTGAGCACCTTCCGGGACGAGGGGCAACTGACGGCGGCGCTGGGCATGGACCGGCTCTGGAAGATGAACCCCGCGCAAGGCGCCCTGTATGAGCAGGCCAAGCAGAAATACGGCATGCCCTGGGCCAGCTTCCGGGTTATGCTCAGGGAAATCTACAGGAGCCAGTGCAAAGACGGGGAGAGCGCGCGGAACACCATTGCCGAATTGGGGGGCATCCGCCGTATGCGGGAAATCCTCGACAAGCAGTTTTTTAAGAAATCCGCGGTAATCCGCCTCAACCGCACCCGGTCGCGCGTGCAAGGGGATGTGGACAACCTCCGCGATGCCATGGAGCGGGCGGGCAAGGATGTGGAGGATGAAGCCGGACACCTGCGGGCGATAACGGAATGCCTGGAGGACGCGCGCATGCGCAGCTGGGTGGAGAACCGCATCCACAAGATGAATGCGGAACTGGACAATATGAACCGCGCCTTTATCGAGATAGACCGCACCATCATAGCAACGGGAGGAATGGCCAATCAAAAATCCGACACGGTGGCACTCGTCCCCTGGTTGGCAGCCCACTCCCGGCGCTTTTCCTCACCGCAGCAAGTCGCCCTGCTGCAGGACCTGTTAAGGTTCGGCAGCAAAATCCCGGACGACCAGGTGGAGGGCGTGTACCGCACCGTCAGCACCCTGGCCATGGATATGGACCCGGACACGCGCGCCATGGCCCAAAAGCTTCAGGATATCCTCATGCAATCCCTTCAAGATTGACGGCATGACAACGATAGGCATAGATTTCGGCACCAGCAAGACCATGGCGGCCTGGGTGAACCCCAAGACCGGCCACCACGAGGTGATCAATTTGGGGGACGAGCACAACTACATTCCCACCACCGTGTTTATAGGCGGGGACGGGAACATGTTTTTCGGCGACGAGGCGGACGACCTCGCCGTCGAGGCGCCCGACCGCTACGCGCGCGGCTTCAAGGCGAAACTGGGTTCAGACGCGCCCGCCCTGCTGTGCTTCTCCGGGGGCAAGCCCAGCACCTACACCGCCCGGCAGCTCACCGCCGCCTACCTGCGGCATGTGCGGCAGCTGTGCGAGGCGCGCGCCTGTTTCGGCACCGTCGATGCGGCGGTCATCACCCGCCCGGTCGACTTTTCCCCCGCCCAGGTGGAGGAACTCCGCATGGCGGCGGAGGAAGCCGGGTTCCGGGAGATTTCCCTTGTCACCGAGCCGGAGGCCGCGGGCTACGCCTTCTGCCTGCTCAGCCCGGAGAACGCCTTCCAGGGCAGCGCCCTGATTGTGGACTGGGGCGGCGGCACGCTGGACATGTCCATAGTGGAACGCTCCGGAGACAAGGTGAAGACCGACAGGACGCGGGTTTCCGGCGAAAACACGTTGGGGGGCGAACAGTTTGACACGTACCTGTGGCAACACGTCACCACCATTCTCTCCGGGAAAGGCACGGACATCAACGCGCAGCCCAAGGACGTCATCCACCAGGCGCAGGTGCAGGTCAGAAAGGCCAAGGAGGCCCTCTCCAAGCGGGAGAGCAAGGAGCTGCGCCTATCCACGCCCTCCGGCGCCACGCCGCCCGTTACCGTGAGGCGGGAGGATTTCGAGGCCCTGATCGGCAAGGATATCCAGAGGGCGGCGGGAATGGCGCGCCAGCTGGTGCAGCAAACCAGGCAAGGCGGGGGCAACCCTGAAATGCTCCTGCTGGTGGGCGGCACCAGCCTCATTCCGCTGGTTCGCAGCCAAATGGAAAGCCAAACCGGCCTGCCCACCCACCAGTGGCAGTACACCCGCGAGGCCGTGGCCATAGGCGCCGCCCTGTGGCTTGGCGGCCGAAACGGGAGCGGCGCACCCTCCCCGGGCCCGGCTGCAACCGGGGAAGGCCAGGCCGGTTCGCTGTACGGACAGTACCGCAAGCACGGGGATGAATGCCTGACCACCACATGCCCGGTCGACCTGGTTACCGCCGCCCAGTGGTACGCGGGCGGGCATGAGGCGGGAGACCTGAACTGCACGTACGAGCTGATTGCATGCTACCTGGAAGGCAAGGGCGTGCCGAGGTCCTACAGGTACGCCGCGCAACTGACCCAATACCTGCTGGAGATGAACTGTCCGCTCGGGTACGTTCCCTTGGGGCTCATGTACAGGGACGGCCACGGCGTTGCCCTGGATGTGAAGCAAGGTGCAAATTACCTTGAAGCCGCTCTCCGGGATTGCGCGCAGCCCCTCCCGGGCATCGATGACGATGTCAGATACCTGGCGCTTGCCGACGCGGCGAGGGGACTTGACCGACTCGACGAAGCACAGTATTGGCTACGCCTGTACGTTCAGGATGAGAGGGCGGTTTACCCATGGGGATTGGCGGCCAACTCCGTCATGGAATCATCCAGCGAGCCCACGCCCGAAGAGGAAGAGTACGTCAGGGACGCAGTGATGCAGGGGATCCGTGAGAACGACCCCTTTGCCATGTTTATCAAGGCCGCTCTCACGGGAGGCGAGGGCAACATGTTCCCGGGCAGCAACGATGACCGGGTTCAGCTCCTGCGCGAGGCCGCGCGCCGCTTTCCGATACCCGCCGTTTTCCAGGCGCTTGCCGTGTATTCAGGCGATGAGCAGGTTGAAGAACGCATGTGGGCAACCGCCCATCTGGGGATGAGCTGTCTCCGGGCGGAAGACGAGTTGAATTGCCAGCTCTCCGTTCACGCCAACACCTGCAGCGCATATTACAAGGTGTATGAGAGCAGTGTGATCCAAGCGCTCATGCAGAGCAACAGGGTGAAAGACTTCGTCACCTCTCCACTCTCTCCCAGAATTGTCATCGCCAACATGAACGGCTTCCCCATTTGGGCATTCAACTTGAGGGTTTGCATAAGGAAACTGGAATACGACAACACCTTCCATATTGACGCAACGATCCAACCGGGCGAGCAGCTGGACATATTGCTTGAGGATTACGGCATACCCCTGGCCGACCAAATGATGTTGGAGATAGAGTCCAATGGCAAGCGCAGCAGCATCGATTATGCGGACGTACCGCTCATGAGCGTTCGGGATTACATCGATGAAGACGGCACCCAGCCCCCACTCTTCATGGCATGGGTGTATGATTCCTGTGGCGGCTACGTAGTCAACGTTGTCAACATGGGAGAGGAAACAATCACCAACGTGTGCGTCCGCAAGCGGTCGGGCTGGAACCCCAACCCGATAAACCTGGCGCCGGGCGAAGCGTTTTCATGGGGGTGGCACGAGTTCCCCGACTCCCGCGGGCTCGCGGAAAACGAGCTCTTCTACCTGACCTGCGATGGGTACCTGCCCGTAGCCGCGCAAATTCTCACAACCTAGGAGAATGGGAACAGCGCCGGACTAGGCACGCCGCAAAGGGGGCAACGCGCGCTCTTTTCCGTTTACAAAGGGGCGGTGGCGCATTACAATGCAGGGAGTCTATGAAGATAGCCAGCGCACAGGGGATTCGCCAAGCGGAACAGGCGGCGTTCGCAGAGGGAAGAACCACCTCATCCGAGTTGATGGATGCCGTGGTGGCGCGCCTTTGCCGGGAGCTGCCATTCACGCCGCGGCGCGTGGTGGCATACATCGGCCGCGGCAACAACGGCGGGGACGCCGCGGGCCTGGCCGCATCGTTCAACTGCCCGGTCATCCTGCGCCACCCCGGGGAGAGGTTTGAGGTGTCCGCGGAAACGCGGCGTCAGCTGGACCGCGCAGGGCACATGGAGGTGGCGGCCACCGCGCCGGAGCCGGAGGCGGACACGCTCGTCATAGACGGCCTGCTGGGCAGCGGCGCGCACGGCGAGCTGCGCGGAGACTATGCGGCGTGCGTGCGCGAGATGAACGCGCTGCGCCTGGGAGCGCCGCGCTGCCGCACGCTGGCCATCGACATCCCGACCGGGCTGGGCACGGGGGTGTGCGTGCAGGCGGATGCCACGGCGGCCATCGGCTGCGTGAAGCCGGAGATGCTGGAGGACGGCGCGGAGGATGCCGTGGGGCGCCTGTTCTGCATCCCGCTGCCGGAGGTGGACATACCCGCCGAATGCGCGGACACGGTGCTGGAGCCGCTGCACCCGCTGTGCCGCCTGCCGCGCAGGCCGTATTCGCTTTTCAAGAACCGCGCGGGGCGCGTGGCCATCGTGGCCGGCAGCATCGGCTACCTGGGCGCGGCGCAGATGTGCGCGGAGGCCGCCGTGCGCGCGGGTGCGGGCCTGGTGACACTCTACTGCCACGAGGATGCGTACCCGCTGCTGGCGGCGCGCGTGGCGCCGGAGGTGATGGTGCGCGCGGTGAAGTCCTACGCAGAGATATCCGAGCCGGATGCGCAGTGCCTGCTGATGGGGCCCGGACTGGGCGCGGTGGAGGGCGCGGAGGCGGATGCTCTGCACGCGCTGGCCATGGAATTCCGCGGCACGGTGGTGCTGGATGCGGATGCGCTCAACCTGGCGGCCGCGCGCGGCTGGGAGTTCCACGAACGCTGCATCCTGACCCCTCACCCTGGCGAGATGCGCCGCCTGGACCCGCGCCCCGCCGCCCCGCGCCGCGAGGTGGTGCGCCGCTTCCTGGAACGCCACGCCTGCACGCTCCTGCTCAAGGGGGCGCGCACCATCGTGGCGGACCGCTCGCACACCTGCTACAACGGCACGGGAGGCCCCTTCATGGCCAACGGCGGCCAGGGGGACACCCTCTCCGGCTGCATTGCCGCGCTGGCCGCGCAGGGGCTTGCCCCGCTGCATGCCGCCGCGCTGGGAGCATACACCTGCGGCCTGGCCGCGGAAATGGCACAGGCGCTCACCAACGCCCCCGCCGTGGGCGCCAGCCGGGTGTGCGCCGCCCTGCCCCGCGCGCTGGGTTCCGTGCATCCCGCGTAACCTGCCTGCGCGTGAAATGGACGGAAAACGGCTTGACTCCCGCGCGCGTGCGTGTTAGCCTTGCTCCTACCACGCCATGTCGATTGAATTACCGCAAAAGATCCAAGGGCGCAAGCGCGATGCACGCATCACGATTGTGACGGCCACGTACAACGAAAAGTACGTGCAGGCCATGCTGCAACACTGCCTGGAGGAACTGGGAGAGGAATACCCGTTCTCCGACTTCGAGGTAATTCAGGTGCCGGGCTCGTTTGAAATCCCGATGATGGTGAAGCGCGCCATCGTGCAGCCCGCATCCCGCGAGGAACCCGAGGCCGTGATTGCGCTGGGCGTCATCATCCGCGGGGAAACCGCGCACGGCGACCTGGTGGGCAGCAACGTGGCGCGCAAGCTGATGGACATCACCTGCGAGACGCTGGTACCCGTCATCAACGAGGTGCTGCTCCTCGACAACGAGCAGCAGGCGTTCGCACGCTGCATCGCCAGCACGCTCAACCGCGGCAGGGAAGCCGCCCGCGCCGCCATCCGCATGATCAACCTGCGCGAGGAGCACGAGGCCACCAACCGCCGCTTCAACCAGAGCTCCGCCGCCCCCGAGCAACCCAAGCTCAAGTTAGACCGATGAGGCAGGCCACCAGCATCAACCCCGCCAGGGTTCGCCGCAGCGCCCTCAACCTCATGTACGCCGCCATGGAGAACGGCGGCTCCCTTGATTCCCTTGACACCGCGCTCTTCTGGAATGTGGCCCTGGAGCGCGACACCGACCAGTACCGCACCGCGCTGGCCAAGGCCGTGCTGCACACCTGCCGGGCATCGGCGGACAGCGCGCGCCTGCTCGCCGAGCGAGTCCAAAAAGCGCAGGAGGCCATGCACGCGGACCTGACCGCCGCCACCCTGCGCGAGTCCCTGGAGCGCTACGCCTCCCGCACGGACGAGTGGGAGGAGAGCCTGGCCGCCCTGCGCGCCGAGCTGGACAACAAGCGCGCCACGGACACCGAGGAGCTGGCGCGCTGCACCAAGAGTGCCATCACGCTGGCGCGTGCGCTGGGCGGGCTGGGCTCGGAGATGCTGCCCTCATTTGCAGATTTTCCCGCATACCGCGGCGTGCTGGAGCCGCTGGGGGCGGTGGTGAAGCGCCGCGGCCGCCTGATGGAGGCCTGCGCCGGCATGGCGGATGAAGGGTATCTGGCGGGCAAGCCGGAGTTCGCCGGCCTGCTGCGCCGCATGCAGGACCTGGCGGAGCTGCGCCCCGCCGCAGAGAACCTGGCCCGCGCCGCGCTGGAGCACCGCGAGGAGCTGGAGACGGAAATCTCCGGTCTGCTGGAGCACTACCGCACGGAACGCCTGGACACCGTGGACCACTGCATCCTGCTGCTCATGCTCTACGAGCTGCGCGTGGAGAAGCTGTCCACGCCGATTGTGGTGTCGGAGGCCACGGAGCTGGCGGACACGTATTCCGGCGGCAAGAGCGCGCCGTTCATCCACGGCGTGATTGCAGCCGCCGCCAAGAAATAACCCCTTCCCTGCCTCATGGCCCATTTCTTCACACGCCTGGTTGACAAATTCCTCGGCGAACCGGAAATCGACTGGGACGAGCTGGAGGCCGACCTCATCTCCGCGGATATCGGCGCCAAGCGCGTCATCCCCCTGGTGGAGCAGCTGCAGGAGCAGGACGACCAGGACGCATGCGACATCGCAGACTACATCAAGGCGCAGCTGCGCGCCGCCTTTCCCGCCACGCTGCCCCAGCTGCCGCAGCCGCAGGGCGGCAGGCCCGCTGTCGTCATGATGGTTGGCGTGAACGGAGCAGGCAAGACCACCACCGCCGCCAAGTTGGCCCACCGCCTGCAAAAGCAGGGCAAGCGCGTGCTGCTGGCCGCGGCGGACACCTTCCGCGCCGCCGCCGTGGAGCAGCTTGAATCCTGGGCCGCCAAGCTGAACGTGCCGCTCTACAAGGGGCGGGAGAACCAGGATCCCGCCTCCGTGTGCTACGAGGCCCACACCCGCGCCCTCAACGAGGGGTTCGACTATTTGATTTGCGACACCGCCGGGCGCCTGCACACCCGCCACAACCTCATGGAGGAGCTTTCCAAAATCCGCCGCTCCATCGCCAAGCAGGATGACACCGCCCCGCACGCGTGCTACCTGGTGGTGGACGCCACCACGGGCGGCAACGCGCTCATGCAGGCGCAGGAATTCCACAAGGCCACCCCGCTGGATGCCGTGGTGGTCACCAAGATGGACGGCTCCGGCAAGGGCGGCGTGGCCGTGGCCATCCAGGACGAGCTGGGCATCTCCCCCATCTTCCTGGGCACCGGGGAGGGCTGCGACGACCTGCGGCCCTTCAACGCGGACGAGTACGTGAACACCTTCCTGTGATGCCGCCCGCCTGCCTGCTGGAGTACACGCGCGCCGGGCTGGCGGAACTGCTGGCCGGGCTGGGAGAGTCCAAGGCTTTCCGCGCCACCCAGCTCATGGAGTGGGTGTGGAAGCACCGCGCCACGGACTTTTCCCAAATGACCAACCTGCCCCCCGCCCTGCGGGAGACGCTGGCCGCCAACTGCTGCCTGCGCCCACTTCAGGTGGTGGAGGTCAGCCCCAGCTCCAACGGCTCCGCCACCCGCAAATTCCTCTCCCGCATGCAGGACGGCCACCTGGTGGAATCCGTCGTCATCCCCGCCGCGGTGGGGCGGGACGGCGGGCACAGCGGGCGCATGACGCTCTGCGTGTCCTCCCAGGTGGGCTGCGCGTTCGGCTGCAAGTTCTGCGCCAGCGGCCTGCTGGGCTTCACCCGCAACCTCACTGCCGCGGAAATCCTGGGTCAGATACTGGCCGCAGAGGAGGTGGCGGGCGAGCGCATCGACAACCTGGTGTTCATGGGAATGGGTGAACCCCTGGCCAACATTGAAAACCTGCTGCGCGCGCTGGAGGTCATCATGGACCCGCAGGCGCTGGGCATCGGCGCGCGGCACATCACGGTGTCCACCTCCGGCAACGTGCCGGGGCTGCAGCGCCTGGCGGCGTTCGGCAAGCCCCTTCGGCTGGCGGTCTCCCTCCACGGCGCGTGCGATGCCGTGCGCGAGCAAATCATGCCGGTCAACAAGAAATGGCCGCTTTCACTGCTCCTGCCCGCCCTGCGCGAGTGGAACAGGACCGGTTTCCACAAAATCACGCTGGAGTACATCCTCATCAAGGACGTCAACGATTCCATGGAGCAGGCCAAGCTGCTCTCCAAGGTGGCGGCGGACCTCAACGCCAAGGTCAACCTCATCCCCTACAACACGGTGGACGGCCTACCCTGGGTGCGCCCCGCGGAAAGCCATTGCCGCGCCTTCCGGGATGCCCTGGCCGCCGCCCGTATCCCCGTGACCCTGCGCTATGAGAAGGGGCACGACATCAACGCCGCCTGCGGCCAGTTGAGATTGCGCCGCACAGCGCGCAATGAGCACACACCCTAATCCTAATCCTAATCTTAATCCTAATCCTAATTCCCCTGTGTATACAGGGGGGGGCCAGGCTCACTTCCCCTCCTGCGCGGGCTGGGTTGCCTGTTCGCCGTAGGCCTCAAGGGAGCCGTGGCGGCCGGAGCGGATGGCGGCCATGTGGGCGTTCACCTGGCGGGCCCAGCCGCCCACGGTGCAGTACACGCGGCCAATCTGCGCGGTGGTCACGCGCCCGCGCGCCTTGTAGTTGCCCAGGATGCGCCCCAAATCGGCCACGCATTCCTCCTTGGTCTCGTACTTGCGCTGGCCGCGGCGCCCCATGATGCCGGCCAGGTTGTTCTTGTGGCGGGCGGCGTGGGACTGCGCGTGCCCGGACTCGTGGCGGATGATCGCCTCCATGAGCACGGGGTCGATTCCGTTCTCGTCCGCCGCCGCCTTGATGGCGGGACGCAGGTCGGAAACGGTGTCCGCATACACGGATGCGCACATCATAATTCCGAACGTTATGGCGAAGATTCCTTTCATGGCCGCGCGCAACATACGCCATCACCCCCTTTTTGTCAAGTGTTAGACCGCATTTTTTAGTATCATATATTTATTTTCCAAGCATGCACATTTAATGAATAATCATACTTTTAATTTTTGCAATGCATTTATTTACAATATTTACATAAAATGCTAGTTGTTATCATTTCAACATTGATTCCCCATGCGCGGACATGACACAACGGCGCGGAATTTTCCATTAAGTTTCCTTAACAAAGTTTCATCGGAGCGCCCGTGATTTGCGCTTTACATGCGCGCGCGGGGGGAGTATCCTTTGCGGCGAGCAATTTTTTCACACCAGAACCGATATGATGACCGCCACCGAAATCCGCCAGAGCTTTTTGGACTTCTTCCAGTCGAAGCAGCACACCATCGTGCCGTCCGCGTCCCTGCTGCCGCAGAGCCCGGGACTGCTGTTCACGAATGCGGGCATGAACCAGTTTGTGCCGTACTTCCTGGGGGTGATGGAGGCGCCGTACAAGCCGGGGCGTGCGTCCGACACGCAGAAGTGCATCCGCGCGGGCGGCAAGCACAATGATTTGGAGGACGTGGGGCAGGACTCCTACCACCACACGTTCTTCGAGATGCTGGGCAACTGGTCGTTCGGGGACTACTTCAAGAAGGAGGCCATCGGCTGGGCGTGGGAGCTCATCGTGGAGCGCTGGGGCTTCCCCGTGGAGCGCCTGTACGCCACGGTGTACTGCCCGGACAAGGCGGCCGGCAACCCCGGCGAGTTCGACCAGGAGGCGTACGACGCCTGGGCCGCGCTCTTCCAGAGCAAGGGCATGGACCCCAAGGTGCATATCGTCAACGGCAACATGCACGACAACTTCTGGATGATGGGCGAGACCGGCCCCTGCGGCCCCTGCTCCGAGCTGCACGTGGACCTCACGCCGGAGGGCAACACGCAGGGCAAGCTGGTGAACCAGGACAGCGACAAGTGCATCGAGATCTGGAACCTGGTGTTCATGCAGTACAACGCGGAGACGGACGGCACCTTCCGCAACCTGCCCGCCTGCCACGTGGACACTGGCATGGGCTTTGAGCGCGCCTGCGCCATGATGCAGTGCACCAACGGGTTCACCGACTTCACCTCCCGCCGCATCTCCAACTACAGCACGGACGTCTTCCGCCCGCTCTTCGACAAGATCGAGGAAATCTCCGGCCACAAGTATGTGGACATCTACCCCGCGGACGCCACCGCGGAGCAGGCCGCCGTGCTCAAGGAAAGCATCGCCTTCCGCGTGATTGCGGACCACATCCGCACGCTGTCGTTCAGCATAGCGGACGGCATCCTGCCGGGCAACGGCGGGCGCAACTACGTGCTGCGCCGCATTCTTCGCCGCGCGGTGCGCTACGGCCGCACGCTGGGGCTGGAGAAGCCGTTCCTCTCGGAAATCGTGGACACGCTGGTGGGCCAAATGGGCGGGGTGTTCCCGGAATTGGAAGCCCGCCGCGACACGATTAAGGAGGTGCTGCTGCGCGAGGAAACCAGCTTCAACGAGACGCTGGACCGCGGATTGGAGCTCTTCGACAAGGAAGTGGCGGCCACCGGCAAGGTGAGCGGCGACTTCGCCTTCAAGCTGTACGACACCTACGGCTTCCCCATCGACCTCACCGCCCTCATGGCCCGCGAGCGCGGGCTGAGCATCGACACCGCACGCTTCGACGCCCTGATGGATGAGCAGCGCAAGCGCGCCAAGGCCGCACAGAAGAAGCAGGTGGTGCGCGCCCTGGACATCAAGACCGACTGCGTGACCGAATTCACCGGCTACACGGAAACCCGCTGCGAGGCCAAGGTGACCGAGGTGCATGAGAACGAGGGCGTGCTCTTCGTCATCACGGACAAGACCCCCTTCTACGCGGAAATGGGCGGCCAGGTGAGCGACGGCGGCACGCTGGAACTCAACGGCAGCCAGGCGGAAGTCATCGGCGTGCAGCAGATCGGCAAGGCCCGCGCGCACCTCATCTCCGCCGCGGAGGGCATTACCCCCGCCGTGGGCGACACGGTGGCGCTGACGCTGGACACGGCCCGGCGCAATGCGCTGCAGGCGCACCACTCCGCCACGCACCTCATGCACAAGGCGCTGCGCCAGCTGGTGAGCGAGGATATCGCCCAGCAGGGCTCCCTGGTGGATGTGGACCGCCTGCGCTTCGACTTCAACAGCGCACCCGTCTCCAAGAACGCCCTCCGCATGGTGGAGGAAATCGTGAACCGCTGGGTGCAGCAGGACCTCCCCGTGGTCTGCAAAGAGTACCCCATGGCGGAGATCAAGCAACACAAGGAGGTCTGCCAGTTCTTCGGCGACAAGTACGGCGACGTGGTGCGCCTGGTGCAGATGGGCGGCGAGCCCGGCAAGTTCGACGGCGTGTCCATGGAGCTTTGCGGCGGCACGCACGTGGCCTCCACCGGCAAGGTGGGCGTGTTCAAGATCATGAGCGAGGGCGCCATCGCCAGCGGCGTGCGCCGTATCGAGGCCGCCTGCGGCCCCGCCGCCTTCGCCTACGCACAATCCGTGGTGGATGCCCACGCCGCGGAAACCGCGGATTTTCTCGCCAAACTTGCCTCCGCCAACGTCAAACTGACGGAACTGAACCAGCCCGCGGAACCCGAACCCGCCGACGAGCAGCAGGTCGAGGCAGTCGCAAACGCCCGCGACTACGAGACCCTCACCACCGCCATGGATGCCTACCTGGCCTACTGCGACGCCGTGAAGGACGCCGCCCTGGAGGCCGACAAGCGCGTGAAGAAGGCCGTGGCCGCGGCAGCCGCCAGCCAGGCGGACCAGATGCTCGAGGACGCCACCTGCGGCGGCATGTGCGAGGGCAACGGCGTCTTCTACCAGGAAGGCGGCAACGAGCTGCTCACGGAGATACTCAACGGGCTCCGCAAGCGCCATTTCTCCGCCGCCATGTTCATTGTGGTTGGCAACGAGGACACCCTGCTGCTGGGCGCGTACTGCGGCGAGGCCGCGCAGGCGGCCGGCCTGAAGGCGGGCGAGCTCATGCGCAAGCTCGCGCCCCTCGCCGGCGGCAAGGGCGGCGGCAAGGACGATATGGCCCGCGGCTCCGGCAAGCCGGACACCGACGTGGACGAACTTCTCGGCAAGGCTATCGAGGCCATGAACCAACACTAAAGCAACACCTAACCCCAAACATACCATTATGTCACCCAATCCCCCCGTATACCCGGACGAACCGAAGATTCCCGTGCTGCCCAACATGCTGACGGCCGGCAACCTTCTCTGCGGCTTCTTCTCCATCCTCACCATCTTCAAGGGAATGAGATTCCCCGATGGCACGGAGGAGGCCTTCATGTACTACCAGCAGGCCACGTACTTTATCTTCGCCGCCTGCATCTTCGACTTGCTGGACGGCCGCGTGGCCCGCATGTGCAAGGTGGACGGCCCCTTCGGGCGCGAGTTCGACTCGATAGCGGACGTGGTATCCTTCGGCATCGCGCCGGCCATGCTGCTGGCAAGGGCGGTGCTGTTCAACATCCCGGTGCCGCATTTGGGCGACGCGATAGCGGTTCTGTACCTGCTGTGCGCGGCGCTGCGCCTGGCGCGCTTCAACTGCATGGCCGCCGCACCCAAGAAGCCCAACCAGAGCATGGACTTCGTCGGTCTGCCCGTTCCCATGGCCGCCGGCGCCGTGGTGAGCACCATGTACCTCGTCATAGACATCACCACCAACCGCAACCTGGAAATCCACCTCGGCTGGCAAATCACCATGGCCGTCATCATGACCGTGGTGGCCCTGCTGATGATGAGCCGCGTGATCTACCCCAGCTTCAAACACGTGAACCTGGAGAAGAAGGGCACCATCACGGCCATGCTGCTGGCGGTGGCGGCGGTGTGCGCGTTCATCCTGCTGCCGTGGATTGCCCCGGCCATCATCTTCCTGTGCTACCTGCTCTACGGGCTGGTGGTGCGTCCGTTCCTCACCCGCCGCATGCGCCGCACCATCGAGGCGGATGACGACGAGGACGACGAGGAAGAGGGCACCCCCTCCGAGCAACAGTAACCTTTCCCGTTATTCCATGAAACAATCCACCATCTGCGTGCAGAGCGGCTGGCAGCCCGGCAAGGGCGAGCCCCGCGTGCTGCCCATCTACCAGTCCACCACCTTCCGCTACGAAACCAGCGACCAGATGGCGCGCCTGTTCGACCTCAAGGAGGCAGGCTTCTTCTACACCCGCCTGCAGAACCCCACCAACGAGTGCGTGGCCAAGAAGATTGCGGAGCTGGAGGGCGGCGTGGCCTGCATCCTCACCGCATCCGGCCAGGCCGCCTCGTTCTATTCCGTGTTCAACATCTGCGAGGCCGGCGACCACTTCGTCTGCTGCTCCGCTCTCTACGGCGGCACGTACAACCTCTTTGCCGTCACATTCAAGAAGCTGGGCATCGATGTGACGTTCATCGACCAGGACGCGCCGTCGGAGGAGATTCAGAAAGCTTTCAAGCCGAACACCAAGTGCGTGTTCGGGGAGACCATCTCCAACCCGTCGCTCAAGGTGCTGGACATCGACAAGATGGCGCGCATCGCGCACCGCAACGGCGTGCCGCTGATTGTGGACAACACCTTCGCCACACCCATCAACTGCCGCCCCTTCGAGCACGGTGCGGACATCGTGATGCACTCCACCACCAAGTACATGGACGGCCATGCGCAGCAGGTGGGCGGCGCCGTCATCGACAGCGGCAAGTTCGACTGGAACAGGTACGCCGACAAGTTCCCCGGCCTCACCAAGCCCGACGAGTCCTACCACGGCCTGGTGTACACACAGGCGTTCGGGGAGGGCGCGTACATCACCAAGTGCACCGTGCAGCTCATGCGTGATTTGGGGTCCATTCCGTCCCCGTTCAACGCATACCTGCTCAACCTGGGGCTGGAGACGCTGCACCTGCGCGTGCCGCGCCACTGCGAGAACGCCCAGAAGGTGGCGGAGTTCCTGGAGAAGCAGGAGGACGTGGCCTGGATCAACTACTCCGGCCTGCCCTCCAACCCGTACCACGAGCTTGCCATGCGCCAGTTCGACGGCGGCCGCTCCTGCGGCGTGGTCACCTTCGGCATCAAGGGCGGCCGCGAGCGCGCCATCAAGTTCATCGACAGCCTCAAGCTCGCCGCCATCGTCACCCACGTGGCGGACGCTCGCACCTGCGTGCTCCACCCCGCCAGCCACACCCACCGCCAGCTCACCGACGAGCAGCTCATCGAGGCCGGCGTGAAGCCGGACCTCATCCGCTTCTCCGT
>JAKSOT010000010.1 GCA_024405455.1 Akkermansia sp.
TGCAGGGCGGCACGCTGCACATCGGCAACAAGGGCGCGCTCGGCACGGGAGCCGTCACGCTCGGCGGCGGCACGCTGGAGATTGCCGCCGGCGGCTTCGCCAACACCATCACCGCATCCGGCACCAGCAGCATCACCGTGACGAACGGCAACACGCTCACCCTCGCCAAGGCACTCTCCAACGGCGGCACGCTCACGCTGAAGGGCACGTACGACGCCTCCGCGCTCACACTCAGCGACGGCGAGACCACGCATGTGGACGTGAACGGCATGACCGGGGCAAGCGGGTTTGCCAAGACCGGCGGGCGCAGCGTCACCATTGTGAACGGCGGCACCACCAAGAACGGCGGCACCACCATCACCCACAGCGGGCTGAAGAGCGGCGAGAAGCTCACGCTCGGCACAGACGGCAAGGCCACCACCGGCGACGGCACGGTGGACCGCACCACCTACCTGCTGACGGGGACGGACAGCGCGAGCGTGAGCGCCATCACGAAGGCGGCGGGCGGCGAGCTGAAGAACATCGATGTTCAGGGCGGCACGCTGGTGATGGATGCGGCCACGGACAAGCTGACGGTTGCCGGAGGCACGCTGGATATCCAGGAGGGCCTGGCCAGCAGCGTCACGCTGGCCGAAACCTGCAACCTTACCAAGACCGGGGCGGGCACGCTCACCATCGCGAAGGCAAGCGCGGCGGGCAGCGGCTCCATCACCCTGAAGGAAGGCACGCTCAACCTCAACGGCAAGGACATCTCCTCCAAGGACGTGAACGTGACCGGAGCCGCCGCGCTGACGTCCGACGGCGGCACGGTGAAGGCGCTCACGCTGGCAACGGCGGGAGGCGCGGATGGCAGGAACGGCGAGCTGCTGTACGCCGAGGAGCTGAAGCTCACGGGCAGCCTCAATACGGCGGGGCTCACGCTCACCAAGGGCAACATCACCGGCGGCAGCATCACCGCCTCCGGGGCATCCACCGTGCAGCAGGGCTACATCGGCACCGGCATCACTGGCACCACGCTCACCAAGACCGGAGACAAGCGCGTGGAGCTGGGCGGCAAGAACAAGTTCACCGGCGGCGTGACCGTGCAGCAAGGCGCGCTCGCCCTGCTGGAGAAGAGCGGCATGGAAGCCAACGTCACCGTGAACGGCGGGGCCTCCCTGTTCACCGCCATTACGGTGAACGGCGACATCACGCTGCAGAAAGGCGCCATCATGCGCCTGCGCCCGGACGCCTCCTACACGCTCAACGGCCACGCCATGACTGCGAACGCGGGTGCGGACTTCTACGGCGACCTCAAGACGGCGACCGGCTCCACGCTCACCCTGGGGCTGGCCACCAGCGCGGGTGATGCGTTCAAGGTGCACGGCGACCTGGCGATTGCGGGCGGCAGCCTGGGCTACACCGGCAGCATCTCGCAGGGCACGGCCTACACGCTCGTCACCGCCACGGGCAGCATCACCAACAGCTCCGGCAAGACGCTCAACGAGCTCTTCGACCTGGCAACCGGCACCTACACCATCAGCAACACCGGAACCGCCATCACCCTGCAGAAGAGCGGTGTCAAGTCCGTTGCGCTGGAGCGCATGGCGAGCGGCACCGTCCCCGCCATGGGCGGAGAGATAGTGGAAGCCCCCGTCACGGAAACGCTGGCGGCTGGCGTGGCAGACGCCCTGGTGCAGGCTGACTGGGGTGTAGTGAACGCGCAGCACGCCTTCACAGGCACGCTCAACGGGCGCCACCAGAGCCTGCGCGCACTGGGCACGGGTCGCACGGCGGTGTGGGCGAACGCCATTGGCTCGCACACGCGCCAGAGTTCCGCGCACGGGCATGCGGGGTCCGACAACACCCTGTACGGCGCCGCGCTGGGCGTGGAGTTCAACGCCGGGGCGCACGGGGCGGCGGGCGTGGCCATCGGCCACACCTGGGACCGCGTGAACACCTTCGGCATGAGCCGCGTGAAGCAGGACACCCAGCACGCGGGCGCGTTCGGCCGCGCGAGGGTGTTCTCCCGCGGTGCCAACAGCCTGTGGCTGGAGGCCGCCGCCGGATACGGCAAGACGGACTCCCGCGGCACGCTGGGACACTCCCGCGAGCGCTGGACGCAGAACAGCGGCACGCTGACCGTACACGCCAACGATGTGATGTACATCAGCGAGACCACCGCGCTGAACTACTTCGGCGGCCTGGAGTACACGGCCACGGACAGCG
This sequence comes from Akkermansia sp., assembly GCA_024405455.1. Taxonomy (GTDB): domain Bacteria; phylum Verrucomicrobiota; class Verrucomicrobiia; order Verrucomicrobiales; family Akkermansiaceae; genus Akkermansia. Next base: position 2,209 of record JAKSOT010000010.1, read on the forward strand.
GCAGCATCGACGACGTGCGCACGGGTTCCGTGCAGAACCTGCGCGGTGAAATCGGCGCAGGCGTCACGCACGCCATCGGCCACGGCACGGTGTTTGCGGAAGCGGCACTGACGGGCGACATGGTGCGGCACAACCCGACGGCGGGCGTGGACATGCGGCGCAGCGGGGCGAACCCGGGCCGCATCGGTGCCAGCATCACCGTGGGCGGCGCCTACGCCATCACGGACCATTGGAGCGTGAACGCCACCTACTCCTTCGAGGGCGCGAAGCACAACAACAGCCACAACGCGGGAATCGGCGCCACCCTCCGCTTCTGATTTGAGTTCAACCTGAAACCATAGAAAGGATTTACACAATATGAAGACATCCCACATCATCAAGCTGCTGGCAGGCATCACCATCGCCACCACCCTCTGCGCCTGCGGAGGAGGAGGAGGAGGAGGAGGAGGAGGCTCGTCCGACCCCGGCTGGAACCGCCACCCCGGCTCCACGGATCCCAAGACGGAATCCGACGACCCGGACCAGCTGCTGAAAGGTCGCTCGCTGGAGCTGCAGGGGGCGGAGACGAGTTACAGCTTCGTGTTCGACGAGAGCGGTGTCTGCACCGTGACGCGCACCAACAACGGCAGCCCCGTGCAAGGCACGCTCACCTACACCTACGAGCCGCTCACGGGAGGCAAGAGCGCCAACGCCGTGTTCAACATCACCTACGGCGAGGAATGGGAGGGCCTGCAGGGCGAGAGGGAGACCCTGGGCGCGGAGTTCACCTTCGGCAGCGCCACCCAGGCATCCTGCTCCCTCAAGGTGAACAACAAGCCCGTGGGCGAGGTTCCCGCCACTTTCAGGATGCTGGATTGACCCGCAACACCCGGATTTAACACATCCTAAATCCCCAATCCTAAATCCCAAATCCTCAATTAGACGCAGGATTTGGGATTTTGGATTGGGGATTTAAGATTTGGGATTTGTGGGTCGGCAAGCCTTGTGTGTACACACATGACGTTGCAGAGAGAACGAGGTTGAAGAAAGCGGGCACACGCGGGATAGGTCACGCGCGATGCAAAGCTTGACAGAGAGCCTGAACATCATGCACGCGGTGGATATCCGCACCGTGAGCGGCAGCCAGCAGGCTGGCGGCCACCGTGGATTGGGGGTCGAAGCGATTGCCGAAATAGTCTTTCAGAAAACGTTTGCGGGAGAGGGCGCTCATGAGCGGGAGATTGCGGACGCGCAGCTCCTCCAGATGCTCCAGCAGCGCCATGTTGTGGGCGGCTGTCTTACCGAAGCTCAAACCGAAACCGGGGTCCAGGCAGATGCGCTGCGGGTCGATTCCGGCCTGTTCCGCGGCTTGCACGCGCTCTTGGAAGAAGGCGCGCACCTGCGACACGACGTCGGTGTATTGCGGGTTGTCCTGCATGGTGGCGGGCTCACCCTGCATGTGCATGAGGACGATGCCGCAACCGCTCTGCGCGCACAGCTCCAGCATGCCGGGGGCGCGCAGGCCCGTGATGTCGTTCACGATGTCCGCGCCGGCATCCAGCGCGGCGCGGGCCACCTCCGCATGGCGGGTGTCGATGGACAGGCGGATGCCCGGCAGCTCGCGGCGGATGGCGCACAGCACGGGCAGCACGCGCGCGGCTTCCTCTGCTGGCGGCACCTCCTGCGCGCCGGGGCGTGTGGACTCGCCGCCCACGTCGATGACATCGGCCCCCTGCTCTGCCAGCGCCACGGCATGGGCGAGCGCGGCGGCGGGGGCGGCATGCGCGCCGCCGTCGGAGAATGAATCCGGGGTGACGTTGAGGATGCCCATGATTGCCCCTTGCTGCGGGAGTTCCCAGGGCGAGCCGCCCATCTGCCAAATGCGCGCCATAAGGTGTTAGAAGCGGTAGAGGCCCATATCCTGATAGGCGTGTTTAAGTTCATGCATCATGCGAAGGGTGAGCATGTGGCCCGGCTTGGCACCGTACAAGCGCATCAGCAGGCGGTGAAAAAGATCCGGCTTGTACACCTCTCGGATGGAGACGATATCCTCAATGGGCTTGCCGTAGCGTTCCGCGAACAACCGCAGCAGCGTGCGGAACAGGTCCGCCGAGCCCACCTGCGCGTAGTAGTGGCGCGCCGTGCCGTCACGGAATTTGACGTAGGCTATGCGCCAGCTCGGCTCCTTCCCCGGCTTGCGGTATGGCTTTTCCTCCGCCGGGGCATCAGAGAAGGCAAACACGTTGCCGTCCGTGTACACGCCGTTCACGTGTTTCATGGATTGCAGCATGGCGGGGTCTCCCTCTGCGAGGTCGCTCATCTCCACGATACCCGTCTGCAGCGTGTCAGCCAGGTTTTCCACGAGGCTGCGGTAGGTGGCGCTGGTATCCGCGAAGGCGCAGCACAACACGTAGGCCCCGTAGTTCTCTTTCCTTCGGCCGCCCATAAAAGTGAACAGAAGGTCCTGCTTCCCCATGTTGCGGAAGCACACGTTAGACACGTACAGACGCACTCTCCTGCCACTCTCCATGGCTTCTCTCTTACCCCATGCCGCGGGCGGTGTCAATGAGAATCGCCTAACAATTAGACGGGGCGGGTCAATCCAGCAGGGCCTGCTCCAGGGCCTCCACGGAGCCGTAGACGGGCAGCCCGCTCTCCATGAGGTCGCGCACCTTGGAATAGCCCCAGGCCACCAGCATGCACGGGCATTCGGCGTTGCATGAGGTGCGGGCGTCGTACATGGAATCGCCCACCAGGGTGAGGTCCGCGGCGGTGATGCCCCAAAGCTGCGCGATATGGTGGATGGCGGCGGGGTCCGGCTTGCGGGGGAACTCACCCGTGAACCCCTGGATGGGGTTGAAGGGGATGGTGGGGAAAAGCGTTTGCACCATGGGGAGGGTGACATCGTGCGGCTTGTTGGAGAGCACGGCCATCTTGGCACCCTCCGCGGCCAGGCGGTGCAGCATGATGGAGAGGCCGGGGTACACGCGGGTCATGGCACCCTGCCAGCAGTTGGGGTATTCCTTGCGGAAGCCGTTGTGCACGGCCTCCAGCAGGTCGGCGGGGGCATCCGCGGCATCGGCGTATCCAATGGCGGCGGCACAGAGGTTGGCGGCGCCGCGGCCGATCATGAGGCGCACCTCGTGCTGCGGGTGGGTGGGCAGGCCGAGCTTCTCCAGCGAGCGGTTGAGCGCCTGCGCGATACCCGGCAGGGAGTGCACCAGCGTGCCGTCCAAATCAAAGACCAGGTGGCGTTTCATCAGTGTATGAAGCCGCGTTCGGACGATTGCAGGAAGTCCACCAGGTGGCGCACGTGGGGATTGTTGCCGTACTGCTCGTCTGCGTTGACGATGGCCAGCTCCTCCTGGAGGTTGCCGCCCTTGTTGAGGAAGAGTTTCTTGTAGGCGAACTTGAGGGCGCGGATATCCTCATCGGAGAACCCTCGGCGCTGGAGGCCGATGGTGTTGATGGCGCGCACCACGGCGGGTGAGCCCTCGATGATGGTGTAGGGCGGCACGTCCATGGGCACGCGGGCGCAGCCGCCCACCATGGCGTGCGCGCCCACGCGCACAAACTGGTGCAGCGCGGCGAAACCGCTCACAATCGCCCAGTCGCCGATATGGCAGTGCCCGGCGATTCCGGCGTAGCCGGAGATGATGCAGTGGTCGCCCACCACGCACTCGTGGCCGCAGTGGCTGTTGATGAGGAAATTGTTGTGGGAGCCGATAACCGTCTTGGTCTCCGGGGTGGTGGAGCGGTTGATGTTGCAGTTCTCGCGGAAGGTGTTGTGGTCGCCCACCTCCAGGTAGGTGGGCTCGCCCTTGTACTTGAGGTCCTGCGACTGAAGGCCGATGACCGCGAACGGGTAGAACACGTTGCCCTCACCGAAGGTGGAGGGGCCGCCCAGCACCACATGGCTGTGCAGGACGCACCCGCGCCCCAGGCGCACATGCGGCCCCACCACACAGTAGGGCCCCACCTTCACGTCCTCCGCCAGCTCCGCACTGGGGTCGATGATTGCCGTGGGATGAATCTCTGCCATGCGCGTATTCTACGCCCCGCCCTGTGTGGAATCAAGGAAAAAAAGGAGGTGGGGAGTTGGGCGGCTGTCAGACGCGGGACTGGCGGGAAGCGCCGTAGGATAATACAATGCCGCGCCGCGCCACCGGCCGGGAGAAAACCGTTTCTGAATGATGCGGAGACCTACAGTATCCCTAATGCTTATATAGTTTGTTAGCCGAGATTTCGTGATGAAATCAAGGGTTCCGTGCTTGCTGTTGAAGTTTCGATTCTCTTTGCTATAGTTTTGTTGTGCGCGGTTTCCGCCACAGTATCAACCGTTAGCGGGCCTGCGCATCTCCTACAGCATTAGGGAAACTTAAAGCTAACAGTAATATGGAAGACCAAACTGCAAAAGAATTGTTGGAAGAGCTGCCGCTCACCTCTGTCGATGCCGCGCGCATCGTTTTGGAAACCACAGAAATGCTGTCCGCCCGCACGGCGGGGCTGGACCGCATGGAAGCGCTGCAGCTCCTGCGGCGCGTCATGCGCCTGGGAGCCACGGCCTTGAGCCATGAGGAAAACACGGTCTGCTTTGCACAGGCGGGGTGGGAAAGCATTGCGGCGCGCGCGGGGCGGCGTCCCACCACACGGCGTGACCTGCGGCACTACATGCGCCGTTTCCTGCGGTACAAGGGCGTGGCGGAGCGGCCCTTGCGCGACATGAGCACCAAGGAGTGCACCAAACTGCTGCAGGAAACCTGCGGGAGCTGCTCAAGCACATACCGCAAGGGGCGGATGATCCTGCACAGCATCTTTGAGTACGGCATCCGCCAGGAATGGTGCGATTCCAACCCCGTGGCGCGCATCAAGGCCCCCACGGAGGAGGAGAAGACCATCCAGCCGCTCACACTGGAGGAGGTGAGGCGCCTGGAGGAGACCGCGCAAAAGCCGGAACACCGCGCCATGCGCCTTTCACTCAAGCTCATGCTCTACTGCGGCGTGAGACCCACCGAGGTGTCGCGCCTGAAGCCGGAGAAGGACATCGACTGGAAGGGGCGTGAGCTCATCATCCGTCCGCAGACGAGCAAGACGGGCGGCGGGCGCGTGATACCGCTGCGCAAGGTGGCGCGGCTGGGGGAGCAGGACCGCCTGATACCCGGCAACTGGCTGAAGCGGTGGCGGCAGCTGCGGCAGGAGGCGGGCTTCACGGACTGGCGGGCGGACGCGTGCCGGCACACGTTTGCGAGCTACCACGCGCGGCATTTCCGCAACCTGCCGGCGCTGCAGCTGGAGATGGGGCATTCGGACTCCAGCCTGCTGCAGACGCGCTACGTGACGGCGTTCCTGGACAACAAGGCAGACAGCTTCTGGAAGTAGCGCCGCCTACTGCACGAATTTGACGGAGCGCACACAGTCCTCGCCCAATTCGGCGTTGAGGGCCTGGATGAGCTTAGGCTTGATGCGGTTGAGCTCAAAGCGGACGATGGGGTGGTTCACCCACACGCGGGCGGTGCGGCGGGATACGGACTGCAGCTCCGTACACGAGGCGAGGGAATCCCCCACCGCTCGCTTCCACACGCCAGCCAGGATTTCCGGCGCCACGGCCTCATGGTCCAGGTGCAGCCCCTCCAGCACCTCGCCCAGCAGCGATTCCATGCTGCGCATGTTGGCGGTCACGGAAAGCTGCGGGGTCACGCCGTAGAAATCCGCCAGCGCCTGGTCGCGCGCCACTTGGGAGGAGCTGCGGACGCGCTCGGCGCGCACGGTGCCGTCCTCCATCTCCACCAGGCGGAAACGCGGCGCGCTGCACCCGCGCTTGGAGGTGCGGGCGGGTGCCTTGCTTGCCTTTTTGCGGGGAACGGCCATGGAAAAAATGCAACCCGGAGGTGGTGCCGCCGGGTTGCATGGGTTGGAGAAAATTCAGACGGGGAGATTACTCGCCGTCGTCGCCGATGGCCTGCACGGGGCAGCCCTCCAGGGCCTCGCGGCAAAGGGCCACCTCTGCGTCCGTCTCCGGCTGGCGGCACACGTAGGACACGCCCTCGTCGTCGTCGCGCTTGTAGAAATCCGGTGCGGTCTCGCGGCACAGGTCGCAGTCGATGCAGTTGCTGTCCACGTAAAACTTGCCGGGCACATTCTTCTCGTTCTTTTCGTCTACTTCAGCCATTTTGGTGTGATAACGGGTTGGAAGCCCCCTTTTACTCCCCTTTTTGGCAAAATGCAATCTTTTTTATTGCCAGCGGGGGTGTTTCGCGGCACAATAGGAGCATGCCGGACACTGACACAGAAGAGACGCCATACGTTTCCCGCACGCAGCAGAGGAAGATTGACTTCATGAACCACCTGGGTCGTGGCGCCGGATTTGTGGTGCTGTTGCTGGCAGTGGTATTTGTGGTGTGGTTTGCGTTCAACGTGCCGGGGCATCCCTGGCGGCAAAACGATGCCAAGCTGCCGTGGCAAGGCGAGGGCGTGATAGTGGAGGAGGCGCGGGTGCAGTGGAACTCCACCAAGGGCGACGAGCGCCTGGAGCTGCGCGCCCTGCTCTACCCCACGGTGCACATCAAGCTGGGCAACTGCACCGGCAGCGGCTACCTGCACGCCGTCTTCAAGGACCCTGCGGGCCACCAGGTGGGCAACATCTGCCGCATCCCGTACCGCGACGGGCAGTTCATCGAGACCAACGAGCTGACCGTCCAGGCGGCGGGCAAGGAAGCCACCTGCTACATTGAGACGGGCATCCAGGACAAGGACTCCTACATATTGCACAAGATGAACGTGGACGAGCCGCTGTGGCGCGTGGAGATCCGCAACGAGCCGAACGGCAAGTACGAGCATGAGGTGCTGGGGCACAAGAGCATCCCGGCGGTGGACTTTCCCGGCTTATGAGCGGTGAAGCGGCAGCCGCCCCCGCATGCACGCAAGGCCGGAGCAAGCGGCGGCTTTCCCTGGATTGGCTGTGGGCGCTGCTGAGCGGCGCGTTCATGGCGCTGGCGTACCCGCCGTATGACATCGGGAGCCTGGTGTGGGTGGGGCTGCTGCCTCTGCTCACGGTGCTGTGGTGCAGGAGCGCGGGATTTTGGCGCGGGTTCCGGCTGGGTTGGCTGTACGGCATGGGCTGGTACAGCGTGAGCTTTTGGTGGATTCACAACGTGGGCGAGGTGTGGGGCATTCCCCTGCCCGTGTTCCTGGGCACGGCGTTCGTACCGCTCATGGCGGTGTACTCCTGCCTGCCCGCGCTATGGGGCGGTGTGGCCAACACGTGGCTGCGCCCCTGCTCCGCCGAGCCGCCGCAGGTGGACGGCCTGCCGCAGGAGGAACGCAGGAAAGCCTGGGGCGAATGGGCCTCGCGCGACACCCTGTGCACGCTGCGTTGCGCGCTGGGGCTGGGCGCGCTGTGGGTGTGCATCGAATGGCTGCGTGCCAGCGGCACGCTGGGCTTCAGCTGGTGCAGCCTGGGAACCGCGCTGTACGATGGGCTCTCCATGGTGCAGTGGGCGGAGTTTGTGGGCACGAGCGCGCTGGCGTTCATCCCGGTGTTCACGTCTGTGGTGCTGTGGTGCGCGCTGCGGCGCGCGGTGCTTCACTTCAAGGGCTGCGGGGTGGGCTGCCGCCCGTGGGATTTCTACGGAGCGGTGGCGGTGCTGATGGTTTTGTTCTCCGGCGGTCTGTACCTTTCCCGCCAGTATTCGCCACAGGTGATGATGCAGCGGCCGGAGGTGCTGCAGCTGCCCGTGGCCGCCGTGCAAATCAACCTGGACCAGAACGAGCGCATGGCGGACGGCAGCGTGCAGCCCCACCTCTACGGCGTGTACCTGCGCGCCACCAAGTGCGCGTTCGACCAGATTCAGAAAGACACCATGCAGCGCGCCGTGGAGCACCCGGATTTGGCGTTCACCCAGCAGCTGCCCGTGTGGGTGGTGTGGCCGGAAAGCGCACTGGGATGTCCCTTCCTGCGGGATGCGGACACGCGCGCCATCATCCCGGACCGCTACACGCAGGAGGTGCTGATGGGCGGGGACGGCCTGCCCAAGGTGCGCCAGCTGGTGCGCGAGATGGGCGGGCAGGATTTCGTGCTCTTCACCGGGGTGGACGAATACCTTTGCCGCACCGCGGATGACGGCACGCTCGCGCCCGCGGGCATGCTCAACTCCATGGCCGTGATGCCCGGCGGGCAGGACACCGCGCTCACCGCCTCCAAGCAGCATCTCATGCCCTTCGGCGAGTACATCCCGCTCGTGGATTCCATCGGCTGGATCGGAAAAGCCTTCTCCGCCATCACCGGCACCCAGGTGGGCGACGGCATCATCCCCGGCGAGGGCAGCGAGCCCCTGCGTGTCCCCGTGCCGGGAACGGACGAGACGGTGGACGCCATCCCCGCCATCTGCTATGAGGACACCGTCTCCCCACAGGTGGCCAAATTCGTGCGCCCCGGCCCGCAGGTTATCGTCAACGGCAGCAACGACGCCTGGTTCCGTGAGTCCGCGTGCGGAGAGCAGCAGGCCCGCGCCGCCGCCTTCCGCTGCATTGAGCTGCGCCGCCCCATGGTGCGCGCCGCCAACATGGGTGTCACCTGCGCCATTGCGCCCAACGGCGCCTTCATCCACGCCCTCCGCAAGGGTGATGGCGACCCGCACCTGGACGGCTTCAGCTACGCCGTGCTACCCGTGGACCGGGAGGCGGGTGTGACGCTGTACGCGGCGTGGGGAGACTGGGCGGTATTACTGTGCCTGCTGCTGGCGCTGGCAACAAGCGCGCCCGCTTGGAAGCGAGCCTAATTGGCTGCGGACAAGTAAGGGAATTAGGATTAGGATTAGGATTAGGATTAGGAACGCTCTTCACGCAGCGCGAAATTTCCACACACAACGCGTGCGCCTCTATCCCTCTTAATCCTAATCTTAATCCTAATCTTAATCTCTACTTGCCAATCTTCTCGCGGAAGTACGCAATGGTGCGGTCCAGGCCCTCGCGCAGCGGGATGGTGGGCGCCCAGCCCAGCTCCTTGCCCGCCAGCGTGATGTCGGGTCGGCGCTGCGTCGGGTCGTCGGACGGCAGCGGGCGGGTCACCAGCTTGCTCTGCGTGGGGATTTTCTCCAGCACAATCTCCGCGAGCTGGCGGATGGTGAACTCGCCGGGGTTGCCCAGGTTCACCGGGCCCGTGAAGCCCTGCTCGTTCTCCATCATGCGCACCATGCCCTCGATGAGGTCGTCCACGTACTGGAAGGAGCGCGTCTGCTGGCCCTCGCCGTAGATGGTGATGTCCTCTCCGCGCAAGGCCTGGCAGATGAAGTTGGAGACCACGCGGCCGTCCTCCGGGTTCATCATGGGGCCGTAGGTGTTGAAGATGCGGATGACGCGGATGTCCACGCCCTCGTGGCGGTGGTAGTCGAACATGAGGCTTTCTGCGCAGCGCTTGCCCTCGTCGTAGCATGCGCGGATGCCGATGGGGTTGACGTTGCCGCGGTAGCCCTCCACCTGCGGGTGCACCTGCGGCTCGCCGTACACCTCGGACGTGGAGCTCTGCAGGATGCGCGCGCCGTTCTTCTTGGCCAGCTCCAACATGTTGAGCACACCCAGCACGCAGGTCTTGGTGGTGAAGATGGAGCGGTTGCCCTGGTAGAAGGGCGGGGATGCCGGGCACGCCAGGTTGTAGATGCGGTCCAGCTTCTCCGGGCAGTCGTACGGCTCTATCACATCATGCTCCACAAAGGTGAAGCGCGGGTTGTCCATCAAGTCCTGCACGTTCTCCAGGGAGCCCGTGTAGTTGTTGTCCAGGCAAATCACGCGCTCGCCGTCCGCTATCAGGCGGTGGCACAGGTTGGAACCCACAAAGCCGCTGCCTCCGGTGACCAGTATCGTCTTCATGCCGCTATTCTACCCCATTCCCCGCCGTGTTCAAGCACAAACTGGCGGGCAGCGCGCAGATATTTCCCCTGCTGGCTGTCTTTGTGCTGGACAACGCCCCGCGCGTGTGGTTGAATATTTGCAACCTCATTTTCAAACAGATAGCAACAATGAAGTCCTACACCATCTTCCAGAAGTCCGACGACGAAACCGTGAACGAGTTCCTGACGTGGATGCGCAACCAGGAGCGCGGCGTGTACCGCGCCGCCCTGCGCGAACTGAGCGCCCTCAAGAAGCTGCGCCCGCAGTTCATGCAGCAGAAGCCCGTGGAGGAGCAGTTCGCGTGGCTGCGCAAGATGCTCTGCTGGATGCCTGCGGAAACCATTTCCGACCACCTGCTGCAGGTGTGGCTCATCCGCAAGCACGAGCACATGCTGGTGGCCTTCATTGAGAAGCTCGGCATCCAGCACAACGGCCACGGCGTGGTGGACGAGCTGCCGGAGAAGCTTGACCCGGAGCAGCTGAAGGTGGCGGTGGACGAGCTGTTCGCCAACAACCCCGCCGGCGCCGCCTCCGTGTACCTGCACATGTTCCAGAACCAGACCGAGGAAGGCTGGCCGGAGCTGCAGGATATCCTTGACAACGACCCCCGCGTGACCCTCAAGTGAGGCGCGCGGGCGTGTTCCCTGCCCACCCTTGACGGAGGACGAACAATTCATGCAGCTGGCGATGCGCGAGGCGGAAAAGGCCCGCGCCGCCGATGAGGTGCCCTGCGGCTGCGTGATTGTGAAGGACGGCCGCGTGATTGCGCGCGGCTGGAACCAGGTGGAGGCCCTGAAGGACGCCACCGCGCACGCGGAGATGCTGGCCCTCACCGCCGCCCAGGCCGCCGTGGGCGATTGGCGGCTGGACGGCTGCACCGTGTACGTCACCAAGGAGCCCTGCCCCATGTGCGCGGGCGCGCTGGTGCACTGCCGCCCGCAGCGCGTGGTGTTCGGCATACCGGATCCCAAGGGCGGCGCGTGCGGCGGCTGGATTAACCTTTTGGATTCCAACCCGCCTCTCAACCACAAGTGCGAGTGCGTTCCCGGCGTGCTGGCGGATGCCTGCCTGGAGCAGTTCCAGTCCTTCTTCCGTGCCGCGCGCGCAGAGGCCAAACAGCGCAAGCTCGCGGAACGTGAAAACACCACCGACTCCCATGGCGACACCGCGGATTGAGGTCTACCTCCACGCCGAACGCGCGTGGGTGACGGATGAGCTGGCGGAGGCATACGCCGCCGCGCTCAACCGCATGCTTCCGGAGCTGCTGGCGCAGCCGCAGGGGCCGGACCACACGCTCTCCGGGCTGCAGGAGGTGGAAATATCCATTGTGGACGACGAGGCGATAGCCGCCGTGCACGCGGAATTCCTGAACGACCCCACCCCCACGGATGCCATCACCTTCCCCTACGGCGAAATCTTGGTGAGCTGCGACACCGCGCTGCGCTACGCCACGGAACACACCCTCTCCCCAAAGGAGGAGCTTTTCCGCTACGTGGTACACGGCCTGGTGCACCTCCACGGCCACCGCGACTACGAGCCCGCCGACCGCGAGGCCATGTTCGCCGTGCAGGAACCGCTGGTGGCAAAGTATTGCCCCACCGACATTTGACGTGCGGGGTGCGCGGTGGTAGAATGGCGGGCATGAAGAAGATTTTTGCACTGGTGGCGGCGGTTCTGGGGTGCATGGTTGCGGAGGCGCAGGTGCCCGCGGGCTGCACGCAGGCCATCGTGGGCATCACGGAGGGCTGGAACTCGTCGCAGGCCCAGGTTTCCCTGGTGGAGAAGAACGGCAGCGGCCAATGGGTGCGCGTGATGGGTCCCTTCCCCGCACGCCTCGGCCGCAACGGCACCGCCTGGGGGCTGGGCATCCACGCCAACCCGCGCGGCGCCACGCTCAAGAAGGAGGGCGACGGCCGCTCGCCCGCGGGCGTGTTCGCCATCGGCGGGCTCTGGACCACCACCAAGACGCCCGTGAAGCACGACCGCGCGCTGCCGGAGGTGCATGTGGGCCCGAACGACCTGTGGGTGACGGACCTGAACATGCCGCAATACTACAACCGCTACATCCGCCTGGACCACCCCGCCGCCACGGCGTGGGAGCTGCATGAGCAGATGAAGCAGACCGACTACCCGCACAGCATCAAGATGCTCATCTGCCACAACACGGCCGGCACGCCGGGGCGCCCCGTGCTCGGCGGCGGGTCGTCCATCTTCTTCCACATCTGGCGCGACAACGGCGCCGCCCCCACCGCCGGCTGCACCACCCTGCAGGAGCAGAACCTGCGCGCCATCATCGCACGCCTGAGCGTGGCGAGGCACCCGGTGTACGTGCTGCTGCCGCGCGCGGAATACGTGCGTCTCAGGGCATCCTGGCGGCTACCCTAAGGATTTACAATTTACAATTGACGATTTACAATTTTTGAATAGAGCCGCGCCGTCCGGCGCGGGGGCATAAGGGCGGGAGAGGCGTGACACGGTTTGCGCTTGCGTGCGCGCGCGAAGACGGGTAGAATGCCGCGCATGAGCAACGAGGAAAAGAAAGACTTCATCCGCGAGTGGATAGCGGCGGATATGGAGGAGAAGCACTACGAGGCCCCCATCACGCGCTTCCCGCCGGAGCCCAACGGGTATCTGCACATCGGCCACGCAAAGGCCATCTGCCTGGATTTCGGCATTGCGAAGGAATACGCGCACCGCGGGGCGGTGTGCCACCTGCGGTTCGACGACACCAACCCGTGCAAGGAGGACGTGGAGTTCGTGAAGTCCATCCAGGAGGACATCCACTGGCTGGGGTTCGACTGGGGGGAGCACCTGTACTGGGCATCCAACATCTTTGACTTCTACTACGACTGCGCCGTGGACCTCATCAAGCAGGGGCTGGCGTACGTGGACGAGCAGGACCGCGAGACCATGCGCCTGCAGAAGGGCGACCTCACGCACCCCGGCACGCCCTCGCCGTACCGCGACCGCTCCGTGGAGGAGAACCTGGCGCGCTTCCAGGACATGAAGGACGGCAAGTTCGAGGAGGGCGCCGCCGTGCTGCGCGCCAAGATCGACCTGGCCAGCAGCAACATGAACATGCGCGACCCCGTCATCTACCGCATCTCCTACGACCATCACCACAATACGGGCGACAAGTGGTGCATCTACCCGATGTACGACTTCGCGCACCCGCTGGAGGACGCGTACGAGCACGTGACGCATTCCCTGTGCACGCTGGAGTTCGAGAACCACCGCCCGCTGTACGACTGGGTCATCGACCACTGCAAGGTGCCCGCCCGCCCGCAGCAGCGCGAGTTCTCCCGCCTCAACATCACCTACACCGTCATGAGCAAGCGCAAGCTGCGCCAGATGGTGGAGGAGGGCTTTGTGGCCGGGTGGGACGACCCGCGCATGCCCACCATCTGCGGCATGCGCCGCCGCGGCTACCCCGCCAAGGCCATTGTGGATTTCTGCGAGGGCGTGGGCATCACCAAGTTCAACGGCAACACCGATGTGGCGCGCCTGGAGAACGCCGTGCGCGCCGAGCTCAACACCAACGCCGAGCGACGCATGGCCGTCCTCAAGCCCCTCAAGCTCGTCCTCACCAACGTGCCGGACGACTTCGAGGAGGAGGTGGAGGTGGTCATCAACCCGGAGAAGCCGGAGCTGGGCAGCCGCAAGGTCACCCTCACCAAGGAGGTGTGGATTGAGCGGGACGACTTCATGGTGGAGCCGCCCAAGAAGTACAAGCGCCTTTCCCCCGGCGCCTGCGTGCGCCTGCGCGGTGCCTACTGCATGATCTGCCAGGGCTACGCCGCGGAGGACGACGGCACCGTGTCCGAGGTGCGCGCGGAAATCATCCCCGGCACCGTGGGGGCCAACCCGCCCGAGGGCATCAAGTGCAAGGGCGCCATCCATTGGGTGTCCGCCAAGCACGGCGTGAAGGCGGAGGTGCGCCTGTACGACCGCCTGTTCAAGGACGAGGCGCCGGACGCGAACCCGGAGGGCTTCCTGGCGTCGCTGAACGGGGATTCGCTCACCACCATCACGGATGCGGTGGTGGAGCCGGCGCTGGCAGCCGCCGCGCCGGAGTTCCTCTGCCAGTTCGAGCGCCTGGGCTACTTTGTGGCGGACCGCTACGACCACTCGCCGGAGCACCCCGTCTTCAACCGCTCCGTCGGCCTGCGCGATTCCTGGGCAAAAAGCCAACAGTAAGCAACCATGGGCACCGTTGAATTCCCCGCCAGGGACGGCGCGTTCGACATGAACGACTTCATCAACCGCTGCGATGCCGCCGTGAGCGGGCAGGACACCACCCCCCTGCCCCAAGACGAACCCGCACCCGCCGTGGAGCCCGCGGGCGAAATTCCCGTGGCGGACGGGCCAGACCCCATCGTGTACTCCCCGCTGGAGGAAGTGGTGGAGGAGCTGCGGCTCGGCAGGCTCATCCTGGTGACGGACGACCCGAGCCGCGAGAACGAGGCGGACCTCATCTGCGCGGGTCAGTTCGCCACGCCGCAGAACATCAACTTCATGGCCACGCACGCCCGCGGGCTCATCTGCGTGCCCATGGCGCCGGAGCGCGTGGACGCCATCGGCCTGCCCATGCAGACCCAGCACAACACGGAGAAGCTGCACACAGCCTTCACCGTGAGCGTGGACGCCAAGGAGGGCACCACCACCGGCATCAGCGCCTTTGAACGTTCCATCACCACCATGAAGCTGGCGGACCCCGCCGCCGCGCTGGCGGATTTCGTGCAGCCCGGCCACAGCTTCCCGCTGCGCGCCCGAGAGGGCGGCGTGCTCCGCCGCGCCGGACACACGGAAGCCACCGTGGACCTCATGCGCATCGCCAACCTGCAACCCGTGGGCGTGTGCTGCGAAATCATGAAGGAGGACGGCACCATGGCGCGCCTCGGCGAGCTGGGGAGCTTCCAGAAGAAGTTTGCATTGAAAGCGTGCTCGCTCGCGCAAATCATCGCGTACCGCCAGCGCACGGAAACGCTCATCGAGCGGGACGAGGTGGTGAAGCTGCCCACCGCATACGGCGATTTCATGTGCCACTCCTACCGCTCCAAGGTGGACGGCCAGACCCACCTGGCGCTTGTGCACGGGGAAATCGACCCGGAGAAGCCCGTGCTCTGCCGCGTGCACAGCGAGTGCCTCACCGGCGATGTATTCGGCAGCCGCCGCTGCGATTGCGGCGACCAGCTGCACCGCGCCATGGAGCGCGTGGCCAAGGAAGGCGGCGTCATCCTCTACCTCCGTCAGGAGGGCCGCGGCATCGGCCTCGCCGCCAAGCTCCACGCCTACAAGCTCCAGGAACAGGGGCTGGACACCGTGGACGCCAACATCAAGCTCGGCTTCGCGCCGGACCTGCGGGACTACGGCGTGGGCGCGCAAATCCTGCGCGACCTCGGCGTGCGGCACCTGCGCCTGCTCACCAACAACCCGCGCAAGATTGTGGGCCTCTCCGGCCACGGGCTAGATGTGGTGGAGCACCTGCCCATCTCCATCCCCCCCAACGAGGACAACGCACGCTACCTGGAAACCAAGCGCGACCGCATGGGACACATGAGTTAACTCCCGCCCCGCATGACGGGGCATGTCTGGAAAAGGCATTCCTTGCCAGGGAAAACCGCGCTACAATCAGCTTAAAGAAAATGTCAGAGAAAGACCCCAAGAACAATTTTCCTCCTCCCGCACCGCAGACGCCCGGTTCGCCGAACTGGGGGCTCATGGTATTGATGGCGGTGATAGCCGGCATATTGCTGATGGCCTTCGTGTTCGACGGCGTGCTGGCGCCGCCCGCCAAGGCCATGAAGCTCGACGAGTTCCAGCAGGACTACCGCAACGGGCTCATCGTGCTGCACGACCAGAAGAACTTCCCCATCGAGGTGCTGACGAGCGACGGCAGCTCGGAGGGCGTCATCACCGCCTACCGCTACCGCACCGCCCCGCAGTTCAAGAAGACCGCGTTCTTCATGCCGTTCACGGATTCCGACGCCGTGCGCGAGCTCTGCAACCGCTACGGCATCACCACCACGCGCTCCGCCGAGCAGCCGGACCTCAGCAAGGCCGTGCGCATCTGGACCGCGGAGCAGTTCCAGCGCCTGGGCGAGGAGGGACGCATCCTCACCGCGCCCCAGCCGCCCGTCATCTATGACATAGCGGACCAGCCCGTGATTGTGGGAGAGTTCCGCCTGCCGCTCGACGGCAAGGTCACCCAGAAGGACGTGGAGCCGGTGAAGGTGGACTTCAACCGAGGGTTCCAGGGCAACACGGTGACCGCCATGCTGGGCAACGGCGTGAACTACCGCGTGGACAACAACTCGTGGGGCGCGTTCATCATCAACGGGCTTCCCATCATCCTGCTGGTGCTGCTGCTGTTCTTCTTCATGCGCGTGCAGACGGGCGGCCCCGGCGGCGCAGCCAAGTTCTCGCGCAGCCGTGCGCGTTTGCTGGACGCCAACAGCAACCACACCACCTTCGACGACGTGGCCGGCATCACCGAGGCCAAGGAGGAGGTTTGGGAGATTGTGGAGTTCCTGCGCAACCCCAAGAAGTACCGCAACCTCGGCGGCAACATCCCCAAGGGCGTCCTCATGGTCGGTCCTCCCGGCACGGGCAAGACCCTGCTGGCGCGCGCCATCGCGGGCGAGGCGGACGTGCCGTTCTACACCATCTCCGGCTCCGACTTTGTGGAGATGTTCGTGGGCGTGGGCGCCAGCCGCGTGCGCGACATGTTCGCGGAGGCCAAGAAGCATTCCCCCTGCCTTATCTTCATTGACGAAATCGACGCCGTGGGACGCCACCGCGGCCACGGCGTGGGCGGCGGCCACGACGAGCGCGAGCAGACCCTCAACGCCCTGCTGGTGGAGATGGACGGTTTCACCGCCAACGAGAACGTGATTGTCATTGCCGCCACCAACCGCGTGGACGTGCTGGACCCGGCGCTGCTGCGTCCGGGCCGCTTCGACCGCCAGGTGATGGTGCACCTGCCGGATGCGGGCGGGCGCGAGCAGATTTTGAAGGTGCACGCCCGCAAGGTGAAGATGGCGCCCGGTGTGGACTTGAAGCCCGTTGCCCGCGCCACCACCGGGTTCTCCGGTGCGGAGCTCGCCAACCTCGTCAACGAGTCGGCCCTCATCGCCGCCCGCAAGAACGAGCAGGCCGTCACACAGGACGACCTGGAGGAGGCGCGCGAGAAGGTGCGCTGGGGACGCGAGCGCCGCTCGCTGGAAATCTCCGAGAAGGAGAAGTACATGACCGCCGTGCACGAGGTGGGCCACGCCATCTGCCTGCTCAAGACGGAGCTGGCCAAGAAGCTGCCCCTCCACAAGGTCACCATCATCCCCCGCGGCCCCGCGCTGGGCGTCACCATGATGCTGCCGGACGAGGACCAGCACAGCGAGTTCAAGAACGAGCTGCTGGACTACATCGTGATGTCCATGGGCGGCCGCTGCGCGGAGCAGCTGGTGCTGGGCGACATCTCCGGCGGCGCACGCGGAGACATCCAGATGGCCACCGCGGTGGCGCGCAAGATGGTGTGCGTGTACGGCATGAGCGAGAAGCTCGGCCCCGTGGAGTACGGCACCAACCACAACGAGGTCTTCCTCGCCCGCGACATGTCGCAGACCACCCGCAACTTCTCCGAGCACACCGCCCAGATCATCGATGAGGAAATCCAGCGCATCGTCACGGAAAACTACGAGCGCGCCCTGCAAATCCTCACCGACAACAAGGACAGCCTGCTGCTCATCACCGACAAGCTGCTGGAGTTTGAGACGCTCAGCGGCGAGCAGGTGAAGGAGCTGCTGGAGACCGGCGCGCTGAGCGCACCGCCGCAGCGGGAGCTGCCCCCGGAGCTGCCCGACCTCCCCGAGGAACCCGTGATGGAGGCGGCGGAAGACGAAGAAGACATCAACCAACCCAACCCATGACCAGCCAAGAACTCGCCATCGCCTGCGCCAAGGCGGCAGACAACGCCAAGGCTTCCGACATCGCCGTGTACGACCTCCGCGGCACCTCCAGCATCACGGACTTCGCCATCGTCTGCACCGCAACCTCCGTTCCCCACCTCCGCGCCGTCCTGCGCGACGTGGACAAGGACATCAACGAGCAGCACGGCCTGAACCCCACCTACGCCGAACGCACCCCCAACGCCCTCTGGTCCGTGCTGGACTACATCGACGTCATGGTCCACGTCATGGCCGCCGAGGTGCGCGACTTCTACAACCTCGAACAGTTTTGGAAAGAGGAAAACCGCGTGGAATGGTGAGCGCTAATTAGGATTCCTGATTAGGATTAGGATTAGGAAATTCTGCGCGGGTGGTGATTACTCGCGGATGCGGAGGTAGCGGTAGGGGCGGTACCCCTCGTCCAGGAAGTGCTGCGTGTCCACGCTCTTGTAGGCGCACTTCCATTCCGGCACGCCGCCGGATTCAACGATGACCATGTGCCGGTGGTCCGCTTCCTCCCAGCGCAGGAACAGCCACACATGCACCCCCGGCAGCAGCATGATGTCGCCCGGCTGCAGCTCGTCCACGCCGGCCAGCGGGCGGCACAGCGCGGCCAGCTCGCGCGTGGAGTACGGGCGCTCCAACCGCCAGCAGCGGGAAACGAAGCCGCTGCAGTCGATGCCCGCCGCATAGCGGCTCACCGCATCGTCGCCCCCGGCTATCTTGGTTGGTGAGGCGTAGTCGCCGGCGTACACGGTGGCATCGTTGTGCAGGCGGTGCAGGAACTCCTTGGGCGTATCGAACCCGCCCCACTTGTAGGGCATGCCCGTGTTGCCGCCCAGGGTCCACCAGAAGCGCCAGTCCATGTCGTCGTGCGCGGCATCCGGGGTATCCACGCGCAGCCCTTGCGGGTCGTTGCCGTGCATGCGCATGCGGCGCTCGCCGTTCCAGCGCAGCGTGGCGTAGGCATCCGCTATCTGCTGCACCTCCGCGCGTGTCACGCCGCGCGCCGGCGGCAGGATGTCCGCCGCCACCTCCGGCGGCACGGAACACCCCGCCAGCAATAGCACCGCGGCTGCCAACAAAAACCTCATGCACCTATGCTACCCACCCCGCCCCGCCTTGGCAAGAAAAATGCCGCCAGGGTGCGTGTGTTCCACAAGTGTCCCAAAGAATTCTTTACGGCTACGCAAGACGTTGATGTTCTCGAATATGGATAATTTTCGCAAAAATCGAAGCCCTCCTCCATTGCATGGCAGCAGAAGAACGCTCGGAGAGGGGCCGTTTCATCCACGCATAATCTCATTTTAGCAAATTTCGGCTTGTATTACTCTGCAAAATATGATATTCCTAAATGCGCCATGGCAGAGGCAATGATACAGGAACTGGGTTCGCGGCCCGTGACTAGCGCGCAGCTGTACAGCTGCATGCGCGGCTATAATGCGCCGCCCGCGCATGTGGCTGTGCTGAAGCGGCGCGGGGAGGTGGTACCGCTGCGGCGCGGGCTGTACGTGTGCCGCCGGGAAGGGACTTTGCTCTCGGAGGGGCTGATAGCGAACCAAATCGTCACGCCGTCGTACATATCGTACGAGACCGCCTTGTCATGGCACGGCATCATCCCGGAACGGGTGGCCGTGGTGCGTTCCGCCTGCATGGCGCGCTCCAAGGAATTCCGGAACGCCACCGGGCGATACACCTACACGCAGGTTGCACCGGGATATTTCGAGCTGGGACAAACAATGCAGGGGAAAGGCGCGGATGCATACGTGATGGCGCGCCCCGAAAAGGCGCTGTGCGACCTCATCCTGTCCACACCGAGGCTGCGGTTGCAGTCGCCGCGTGCGGCGCGCACCTATGCAGAATATTACCTACGGGTAGATATGGATGAGCTGGCGGGCTGGGATGCCGACCTCATCCACGCCTGCGCGCTGGCAGCCAACAAGAAGAACAAGGACCTATTGCACTTGGAAAGGATGATACGCGATGAACAACGTGATTGAGCAAATGCTCTCCCGGTACGAGATAGGGAGCGTGCAAAAGGAAATCGACGCCCTGCGGGAAATCGTGCAGCAAATAGCGCTGGCTGGGCTGGCGCGAGCGGGGTTCTTTGAGAAAGCCGCCTTCTACGGCGGCACGTGCCTGCGCATTTTCCACGGGTTGCCGCGCTTCTCGGAAGACATGGACTTCTCCCTGCTGGAGGCGGACGAGGCCTTCAGCCTGGAAGCCTATTTCCCCGCTATCGTGGAGGAATTCGCCCTGCTCGGGCAGAGTGTCACCATCACGCAAAAGCTGAAGTCACACCAATCCGACATCCGCTCCGCCTTCCTGAAGAGCGAGACCGCCCAATACGACCTGCAACTGGAACGCGGGCGCGCCATCAAGATCAAGATTGAGGTGGACACCACGCCGCCGCTCAACTTCGGCACCGAATGGCACGAGCTGGATTTGCCCCGACCGTTCCATGCCCGCTGCGTCTCCCTGCCCTGTCTCTTTGCGGGCAAGCTGAGCGCGCTGATCTACAGGGCCTGGCAGCACAGGGTCAAGGGGCGCGACTGGTATGATTTCGAGTGGTACGTGAACAAGGGCGTTCCCATGGACTTCACACATTTTGTGGAACGTGCCTGCGAGGGCGGCAAGGAGGAGCGCGACGCCATGACACCCGAACTCATGATGCAACGTCTGCGCGCGCGTATCACGTCCGCCAACGTCCAAGATGTCAAAACGGACGTTGTCAACTTTATCGACGACCCCGCATCCCTGCAACACTGGAGCACCGACTACTTTTTGTCCCTTGCGGAGAAAATGGCGATTGTCGCGCAGTAGTTTTGCGTGGGGTTATTTGGAACGGAAGGCGGCGCCGACGAGGAAGGTGACGGCGGTACCGATAGTGACGCGCCAGGGGAAGGCGATGGGGGGAAGGATGCCGTAGCGGCCGAGGAGTTCCAGGGCGATGACGGCGGCGAAACCGGCGAGCATGGCGAGGACGTTGCCGAGGTCGTTGCCGCGCGATTTGGTGAGCATGCCGAGCAGGAAAATGCCGAGCAGGGAGCCGTAGGTGTAGCCGAAGATGCCGAGCGCAATCGGCAGGATGCGCACGGTGGGCTCCATCACGCTGTACCAGGCGGTAACCGCGCCCACGGCTATCAGCAGCACCGCGAATCCCACGGTGAGCAGGCGCACGGCGCGCAGCATCTGGGCGTCGGTGGCGTCGGGGTGGAAGACGTCGCGGTACCAGTCGCGCGTGGCGGTGGTGGCGAGTGCGTTGAGTGCGGTGGAGAGGGAGCCCATGGCGGTGGCGAGCAGGGCTGCCACCAGCAGGCCGCGCACGCCCGCGGGCAGGTAGTGGATGATGAAGTAGGGGAAAATCTCAATCTGCTTTTCCGGCGGTGCGATTCCGTTCACGGCGAAGTACACGAACAGCAGCATGCCGCAGGAGAGGAACACCAGCACAATCGGCATGTCCAGGATGCCGGAGAGGATGACGGCGCGCGTGCCGGTCTTGCTGTCGCGCGCGGCGAGCATGCGCTGCACCATGTCCTGGTCGGTTCCGTGTGTGGCCATGGTGAGGAAGGTGGCGCCGAGGAACGCGCTCCAGAGGGTGTACTCCGAGCCGAGGATGTTCTTCACGTCGGCAATGAACCCCTGCCCCGTCACGCCCCAGTCGAACACTTTGCCGGGCTGCAGGTGCTCCACCTTGCAGGGGTTGTAGTCGGTGTTGCCGAGGGTGGCGCAGATGGTGTTCCAGGCGTCGCCCCAGGAGCCGCCGCCCTTGATGCTGAAGAGTAGGATGCCGATGGTGGTGAAGACGGCGATGAAGAGGATGGAGGCCTGGAGCACATCGGTCCACACCACGGCCTTGAGTCCGCCCAGCGTGGTGTACACGGCGGTGGCGACGGTGATGAGGGTGAGCGCGCCGATGTAGATGACGACGGTCTCCGTGGGCGTTGCGGATTCCCGCCCCACCAGAAACATGTACGCCAGCACCAGCAGGATACCCGCGAAGAACAGGCGCGTGCCGCTCGCCAGCACGCGGCTGATGAGGAAGGTGACGCTCGCCCAGCGCCGCGTGGTCACGCCGAACCGCTTCTCCAGGTACTCGTAGATGGACACCACCTTGTACTGATAGTACGGCTTGAGGAAGAGCTTGCCGACCACGATGCGGCCCAGCAGGGTGCCGATGCCGAGCTGCACGTAGGTGAAGTTGCGCAGGGCGAAGCCCTCGCCCGGCGTGCCGAGGAAGGTGGCGGCGCTGATCTCCGCGGCAATGATGGAGGCCAGGATGGCCCACCACGGCAGGCTGCGGTTGCCCAGCGCGTAGCTCTCCAGGCTGTCCTGCCGGCGCCCCACGTACAGCCCGATGCCGAAGATGGCGCAGAAGTACGCGGCTATGACAGCAATGTCCAGCATGGCGGGAACGCGGGCGGCGTGCGGGGGGCTGCGTTAGGACTGGCGGTGCTCCAGGGCGGCGGCCACCAGGCCGGAGAAGAGCGGGTGCGGGGTGTTCGGGCGGCTCTGGAACTCCGGGTGATACTGGCAGGCGATGAAGAAGGGATGGCTCGGCAGCTCCACCACCTCCACCAGGCCGTGCTCGTCGTTCACGGCGGAGATGACCAGGCCGGCCTTCTCGCAGCGCTCGCGGTAGTCGGCGTTGAACTCGAAGCGGTGGCGGTGGCGTTCCGAGATGAACTCCTGGCCGCCGTAGAGCTTGCTGCAGAGGGTGTCCGGCACGATGTGGGCGGGGTAGGCGCCGAGGCGCATGGTGGCGCCCATGTCCTTGATGTGCTTCTGCTCCTCCTGCAGGCAGATGATGGGGTCGGGGGAATCCTTGTCGAACTCGGTGGAGTTGGCCTTCTTGAGCTTGAGGACATCGCGGGCGAACTCGATGGCGGCCACCTGCATGCCCAGGCAGATACCCAGGAACGGGATGCTGTTTTCACGCGCGTACTTCACGGCCTTTATCTTGCCCTCGATGCCGCGGTCGCCGAAGCCGCCGGGCACCAGGATGCCGTCCACCTGGCCGATGAGCTCCTTGCAGGTGGACTTCTCCAGCGCCTCCGCGTCCACGCGCACAATCTCCACGCGGCAGTCGTTGGCGGCGCCGGCGTGGGTGAAGCTCTCGTAGATGGACTTGTAGGCGTCCTGGAGGGAGATGTACTTGCCGACCACGGCGATGCGCACGCTGTGGGACGGGTGGATGACGCGGCCCACGAAGTTCTGCCAGTCGTCCATCTTGGGCTTGGGCGTGGTGATGCCCAGGACCTCGTTGACGATGCGGTCGATGCGGTCGCGGCCGAGGTCCACGGGGCATTCGTAGATGGTGTGCTTCACGTCGCAGAAGGCGACGACGTTGCGCGGCGGCACGTTGCAGAACATGCCGATCTTCTGCTTCTCGCCCTCGGTGAGGTTGTCCATTTCCGTGCGGCAGACGATGATGTCCGGCTGGATGCCGATTTCGCGGAGCTTGGCGACGCTCTGCTGGGTGGGCTTGGTCTTGGTCTCTCCGGCGGCGCGGATGTACGGCAGCAGGGTGACGTGCACGAAGCAGCAGTTCTGGCGGCCCACCTCCAGCGCAAACTGGCGCAGCGCCTCCAGGAACAGGAAGCCCTCGATGTCGCCCACCGTGCCGCCGATTTCCGTGATGATGACGTCGCACTCCTTGTTGGCCTCGGTCACGTCGTAGAGGCGCTGCTTGATTTCATCCGTGACGTGCGGGATGTACTGCACGGTCTTGCCGAGGTAGTCGCCGCGGCGCTCCTTCTCCAGCACATGGGAGAACACCTTGCCGCTGGTGAGGTTGTTCAGGCGGGAGAGCTGGCAGTGCACGAAGCGCTCGTAGTGCCCCAGGTCCAGGTCCGTCTCCGCTCCGTCGTTCAGCACATACACCTCGCCGTGCTGGTACGGGCTCATCGTCCCGGGGTCGATGTTCAGGTACGGGTCGAACTTCTGCATGGTCACGTCCAGCCCGCAATGCTCCAGAAGGGTGCCGATGGATGCCGCCGCAAGCCCCTTGCCGAGAGAGGATACAACGCCGCCTGTCACAAATATGTATTTCATGGTAAAGTTTGGTCGGTTTCTGCCACACTACCAGTTTCCGCGCCCCCTGTCTAGCTTTTCACGGCGAGCGAGTGCCGGATTTGACGGTTTTCAGCAGGAAACACGCATTTTTATCCATTGAGCAGCAACAAATTGAAGAATTTCCTTGCCAGAGGGCGGAATGGCGGCTAGACTTTATTAACCCTGTTTACAAAATATGCCGAACGCAGAGGAAAGGATACGACGTCTGCTGCGGGCCGGGGAGGCGGTGACACGCCCTGCCCTGGCGCGCGCTGCGGGCGTGAGCGTGGTGCTGGCGGGCCGCATCGTGGCGCGCCTGGTGGCGCGCGGCGAGGTGGAGGAGGCAGGCTGCGTGCCGTCGGGCGGGGGACGTCCCGTGATGCAGTACCGCGTGGCGGCGGGGTACGGGCGGCTGGTGCATTTCCGCGTGGAGCGCGCGGGGCACGTGCTGCGCGGCGGCGCGGTGGTCACCGACATGCGGGGCGAGCCGCTGCACCGCAGCCGCGAGATGAGTTTCGCCATGCTGCATGCGGAAAGCCTGGACGACTGGCTGGACGCGAACGCGCGGCGCGGGGGCGCGCCGCTGCGGGGCATCACGCTGAGCCTGCCGGAAACTCTGCCGCCGTGCGGGCTGGAGGAACACCTTGCGCACCGCTACGGCTGCCCCGTGCGGCGCATCAACGCCGCGCTCGCGCTCGCCATGCGGGAAACGCGTGACGACACGCTGGTGCTCTACCTGCCGCGCGGGGGCGTGCCGCAGGGGGCGCACAGGCGGCGCGGCGGCATCGTGCCGTGCGGCCAGCTGCACCTGCTGCCCGTGCAGGTGCCGTGGGAGGAGATGGACTACGGGGACGCCACGCTGGTGGTGGAAACGGTGTCGCGCCTGGTGATGCTGCTCACGTGCACGCTGTCGCCGCGGCGCGTGGCGCTGTACGCAGACTTCTGGAGCGGCAAGCTCACCACGCGCATCCGCTACAACTGCTCCGCCAAGCTGGAGCGCTGTCCCGCCCCGCCATCCCTGCACTTCCGCCCCCTGCCGGAGGAAGGCATGGAGGCCATCTTGGCGCGCACCGCAGCCAGGTGATTTACAACACGGCCGACAGCGGTAAGGGCGACCCCGAGTCCGAATGGAAACTGGGTGGGCTGATGCTCATGATCTTCACCTACGCCAACGGCGACGATGACGCGCTGGAGCTGGAGAACTTCTGGTTCCAAAAGGCGGCGGAGGACGGCTGTCCCTACGCCATGCTCGATTTGGCCATGAGGCTCAACGGCGTCAAGGAGCTGACGGAAGAGAAACGTGTCGAGCTGGCCCGCAAGGGCGTGCAGCTCATCCAGGCCAAGACCGAGAAAAACGAGCAGGACGCCCGCTACCTAAGCTCATGCTATGCAAACGGCTACGGTGTGGAGAAAAACCTCGATACCGCATACAAGTGGTATGTGCAGTTCATCGAGAAGGCAGAACCATCCCCGGAGCGCCGAAAGACCGCCATCGAGCGCTGGCGCGCCTCCTACAACCTGCCCCCGCTGGCGGTGGACAAACCGCGAAGCGTGTTTGCCCCGAAGGGGCGAGGTGCCGTGAGGCGGCACCGTATCAAGGCTTGCACCTCCCGCAGGCCTCGGCGTATCTTTCGCGAAGACGGAAGCAAGGGCGCAAACGTACAAGCCCCTGCGCCTTTCAGCCTGCCTCGGCGTAGCCTTGGCGAAGACGGGCGCAGGGGCTCGCAAAATCACGCGGCGCAGCCGCCTAACTTTCCAAATTGCAAATTGTAAATCGTCAATTGTAAATCAATATTGTTGCACCACCTTCATCATGGCGTCCATCTGCTGTTCGATGGATTCCACGAGGGCCATCTGGGTGCGTGTGCGGTCCAGGTTGTGCTCCGGGCGGTGAATCTTGAAGTAGGTGTCGCCCTCCAGGTAATCGGTGAGGAAGCGCATGCCGCACTCCATGGTGAGGAGCTTGCCGGAGAACGGCAGCAGCTCCTTCTCCAGCGGGGTGAGGAAGGTTGCGGCCTCGCAGTATCCCTTGGCCAGGGCCTCGAAGTACTCCATGCGCATGGTGACCAGCGAGATGTCCTTCTCATCCTCCGCGGCGGGGGAGGTGGAGGTGCGGATCATGTCGCCGAAGTCATACAGGGAGGAGCCGGGCATGGTGGTGTCCAGGTCAATCACGCAGATACCCTCGCCGGTGACGTCGTCGAGCATGACGTTGTTGAGCTTGGTATCGTTGTGGGTGACGCGCATGGGGAGCTCTCCGCTCTTGAGGTAGTTGACCACCTTGTGGCAGTCGGCCTCGCGGGAGAGGTACCAGTCGATTTCCTTCTGCACGGAAGCGGCGCGGCCGAGGGGGTCGGCGGCGATGGCCTTCTGGAAGGTCTCAAAGCGCTTGGTGGTGTTGTGGAAATCGGGGATGGTCTCGAAGAGGGGCTCGCCGGGGAGGTTGGCGCCGAGCTTCTGGAAGTTGCCGAAGGCGCGTGCGACCTCGATGCACTGGCCGGGGTTCTCGATCATGTCGTAGGTGCGTGCGCGCTCAATGCAGAGGTAGACGCGCCACACGTTGCCCTCCGCATCCTGCGCGTAGGGCTTGCCGTCGTTGGCGGGGATGAGGGTGAGGGTGCGGCGGTAGGCCTCCTTGCAGCCCTCCTCGTGCAGCACGCGCAGGGCCTCGTCCGTGACGCGCTTGACGTTTTCCATGAGCGGGATGGGCTGGCGGAAGACGTTGCTGTTGACGCGCTGCAGGATGTAGTTGACGCGCAGGCCGGCTTGGTCGGTCTCGATGCGGAAGGTGTCGTTGATGTGGCCGGAGCCGTAGGGGCCGCCGCAGACGTAGT
Source organism: Akkermansia sp. (assembly GCA_024405455.1). Classification (GTDB taxonomy): domain Bacteria; phylum Verrucomicrobiota; class Verrucomicrobiia; order Verrucomicrobiales; family Akkermansiaceae; genus Akkermansia. Next base: position 28,904 of record JAKSOT010000010.1, read on the forward strand.
CCGCGCGGAGGTCGAACATGCCGGCGATTGCTTTCAAATCGTACATGGCGGTGGGGAGGTGCGGGGTTAGCCGAGCTTGGCGGGGTAGACGCCCTGCTCCACGAGCTTGGCGATGCTGTCCACCACGGCGGGCTTGTCGCTGGGGTAGGTGACGCCGAGCCAGTTGGCGGTGGTCTTGATGACGCGGCAGTCGGCCTTGCCGTTGTGGATGAGCTCGTCCACCACGGTGGGGATGTAGCACTCGCTCTTGAGCTCGGAGCCGCGCTCCGCGATGAACTTGGCGAAGTGCTCTTTAATCTGGCCGATGAAGGAGGCGGGGAACACCCAGAAGTTCATGGAGACGAGCTCCTCCGGGTCCACCACCTTGCGCTCGCCGCTCAGGCTGTCGCCGCGGCACACGCCGTCGTCCTCGCGCATGATCTTGGTGTATTCCTCCACGCTGTCCAGGTGGCCGTCCTTGATGCCGCAGATGCCGCGGTTCACGTCGCCGTGGTCGGAGAGGGTGTTCTTGAGCGGGTAGCCGATCATGCCGTAGTGCTCCTTGCCGTCGGCGGCGGGAGCGGAGGTGAGGAACTCGGCGGCCTTGGCGAAGGCGTCAGCGCCGTAGAAGTCGTCCGCGTTCACCACGCCGAAGGGCTCGTGCACCACGTTGCGGGCGGCCAGCAGGGCGTGCGCCGTGCCCCACGGCTTCACGCGGCCCTCCGGCACGCTGTATCCCTCGGGCAAATCATCGAGGCACTGGAAGGCGTAGTCCACTTCAATCTTGCCTGCGAAACGGGAGCCGACCTGGCTCTTGAAGGCCTCCTCAAAATCCTTTCGGATGATGAAAACGACCTTGCCGAAACCGGCGCGGATGGCGTCGTAGACGGAATAATCGAGGATGACTTCACCGTTGGGACCCATGGGGTCCAGCTGCTTGAGGCCGCCGTAGCGGCTTCCCATACCTGCTGCGAGAACAAGGAGTGTAGGTTTCATAATGCTAAGCTGCGTACATACGTTGTACGAGTTCATTCTACCACCCGCCAGCGCGGAATCAAGCAAAAATCATTGTTTTCCGCGCGAGACGAGCGGCACATGCGCCGCGGCTGATTTGGCTGTACAAAAGGCGGTGGATGTGGTTGAATTCCCCTGTGAGCACGGGAGACGGCAGGGAGGGCAAGATTCGCTCGGTGATACTCAAGGGCGAGCTGGGGGGAAAGTTGGCCGGGCTGAGCCTGCCGCGCCAAATCGTCACCATTGCCCTGTGGCCGCTGCTGGAGCAGGTCATGGGCTTCATCTGCTCCTGCAACACCGTCATCCTCTCCAACCACCTGGGTACCACGCAGGAGCAGACCACGCAGATAGCGGCGGGCATCGGCGTGACCTCGTACGTGATGTGGCTGGGGTTCCTGATGCAGGGATCCGTGGCCATGGGCGCCACGGCCATCGTGAGCCGCATGACAGGCGCGCGCAGGTTCGTGGAGGCCAACAACGCCGCCAACCAATCCGCCACCATGGGCCTGCTGGCCGGCATCGCCTCCGCCCTGCTGATGTACTTCTCCACCAACTACCTGGTGGTGCACTTCATGAACCTGTCCAGCTACGCGCAGGATGTGGCGCTGCGGTTCATGGACATCGCGTGCTGGTCCGCCATCTTCTCCGGTGTGATTTTTGCGGTGAACGCGGCGCTGCGCGGCGCGGGCGACACGCGCACGCCGTTCTACTTCATGGTGACGATGAACGGCCTGCAGGTGGCGTTCAGCCTGGTGCTCATCAAGTGTTTCGGGATGGACATCGAGGGTCTGGCGTGGGGGATGATTTCCGCGATGGCGGCAACGGCGGCGTTCCTGGTGGGGCTGCTGGTGCGGCGCACCATGCGCATGAAACGCAGCATGGAGGGCCACGATGACTTGGACGCCTACGCGCGCTCGGTGAGCGCCACGTTCGTGCCGCCCATCTTCCTGCGCCTGCACTCGCTGTTCCCGCAATGGGACATGATCTACCGCATCGTGTGCATCGGCTTTCCGCAAGCCATCGAGGTGTGCGGCGTGTGGCTGGTGCAGGTGTACATTATGCGCATCATCTCCTCTCTGGGGGATGCCAGCGTGGGCGCGCACAACATCGCCGTGAAAATCGAGTCCCTGAGCTTCCTGCCGGGCTTTGCGGTGGGCATAGCCAGCGCCACGCTGGTGGGGCAGTACCTGGGCGCGCGCAACCCACGCATGGCCGTGGCCACAATATGGAAATGCACGTGGTACGCGCTGCTGTTCATGGGCGGCATGGGCGTGGTGTTCTACCTGTTCCCGGAGCTGTTCATCTACCCGTTTGCGGCGGATTCGCAGGCGCTGGTGGACGCGGCGCGGCCGGTGGTGCAGCTGTTCCTGATAGCGGAGCCGGTGTACGCCACCATGATGCTGTTCAAGACGAGCCTGCGCGGGGCGGGCGACACGCGGCGGGTGATGTACGTGACCTACACGTGCATGGGCGTGTTCCGCGGACTGGTGATTTTCCTGTGGAGCCGCTACTGGCCGGAGCACATCTCCCTGGTGGGCATCTGGAGCCTGTTTGTGCTGGACATGTCCGTGCAGTCCGTCATCCTGTACCGCATGGTCAAGGGGATGAAATGGACCCGGCGCAAAGTGTAGCGCGAAGACGGGCCCACGGGCCCACAGCCGCCCGTCACGGCACGCCTCCCCGCACCGGCACAGCGCAAAAAAAAGCAGGACCGCCTTTGCGGGCGGTCCTGCGGGTTGGTGAAATGTTGAACGGGGCTTAGGCCTCTGCGGGAGCTTCCTCCGCAGGAGCGGGAGCTTCCTCCACGGGGGCTTCCTCCTTCTTGGGGGCCTCGGCCACCTCGCCCTTGACGTCCAGGGAGACCTTGATGGTGGCGGTGACCTCCGGGTGGAGCTTGGCGGGAATCTCGTACACGCCGGACTTCTTGAGGGGCTTCTCCAGGTCGATGCTGTGGCGGTCGATCTCGATGCCGAGCTTGGCCAGGCCCTCCGCAATCTGCTGATTGGTGATGGCGCCGAACACCTTGCCGTTCTCGCCGGCCTCCAGGACGAGGTCCACGGTGACCTCCGCAATCTTGGCGGCAATCTCCTTGAAGTTGGCGAGCTCTGCGGCCTCGCGCTCGGCACGCTTCCTCTGGAGCATGTTGATGAAACGCTGGTTGGCGGGAGTGGCCTCAAACGCGAGCCCTTGGGGGATCAGGTAGTTGCGGCCGTAGCCAGCCTTCACGGTAACGAGGTCGGCTTCACAGCCCAGACCTGCAATCTTCGTAGCGAGAATAACTTTCATGTTAGCCATAGTCAGTATATTCGGGTTAGGTGGCGGAAAGGTACACCGTGCGCGCCGCCTTGTCAAGCAAAACTTGCGCCGCACACATAAAAAAACGCTCGCGCGGGGGCGGTGGGGTGTGGTAGGATAGGCGCGGACATGACGGGACTGCGTTCTCAATTTTGCGGCGTGATAATGGGCAAACTGCTGGTCACCGCCACATTCCAGCGGCTGGCCGAGCTTGTGGTGGCCATGACGGGCATGGTGGCGGCCGCCCAGTTCTACGAGGAGGACGGCATTTCCGTCATCAACCTCACGCTGCCCGTGCTGGCGCTCGGCCTGCTGCTCAGCGTGCTGAACGCCACGGGGGCGGGCTACCGCTACTCCTACGAGCTGGGGCGGTGCAACGAGACGGAGGCGTACCGCCAATACGGCCAGGCCGTGATTTTCTCCGTGGTGTCGGGCCTGGCGCTGGCGCTGGTGTGCTATCTTGGGCGGGATGCGTACTACACGTTCATGGGGGTGTCCGACAAGCTGTACCCACTGTTCTACGAGTATTGGCCGTACCTGTTGCTGCTGCTGGTGGTGGACCCGCCGCTCACGCTGCTGCAGACGATTGTCTACAACGACGGCGACTCGCGCACGTGCAGCGTGGCGATTGTGGTGCAGCTGGCGGGCAACCTCGTCCTGCCGTACTGGTTCGGCAGTATGATGGGGATGGGCGGCATCGGCCTGGGCGTGGCGTGCAGCAGCCTGCTGGCCCTGCTGGTGTGCCTGCTGCATTTCGTGCGCCCCGGCAACTCCATCCACTTCCGTTGGCACTTCAAGTGGCGGGACTTCATCTACAACTCGCGCTACAGCTTGGACGACGCGCTGCCCCTGCTCTACTCCGGCCTGTTCTCCCTCATCCTGACCAAGTTCATCATCGGCATGTACGGGGAGGCCTACCTGCCGGTGCTCACCGTGGTCATCTTCCTGGTGGAGATGTGCCTGCTCACCGATGCCATCGGCCAGGCCGCGCTGCCGCTGGTGAGCGTATACCGCGGAGAGGGCAACAGCGCAGGCATCCGCAAGACCATGCGCCAAGCCGCTTGCTGGGCCGTGGCGGAGGGCCTGCTGGGCGCCGCCATCCTGTTTTTCGGGGCGGAGCGGCTGCCGGGGGCAGTCAACATAGACGAGCCCGCCCTATGCGCCCAGGTGGTGACGGCGGCACGCATCCTCACGCCCATTCCGCTGGCGTACTCCCTGCTCTTCCTGTACGCCTCCTACTACTTGATGATCGAGCGCGTGAAGCTCAGTTTGGGGATTCTGCTGGTACGCGACCTGGTGTTCAGCCTGGCGCTGCCTGTTGCGTGCGGGGCGTGGCTGGGCCTTGAGGGAGTGTGGCTGGGCGTGGCGCTGGCCCCCATTGTCACCCTGGTGCTGGCGGCGGGCTACGTGCTGGTGCGGCACGGGCGCGGGAAGTTTCCCCTGCTGCTTGAGCGCGAGGGGCTCACCCAGCTCTCCCGCGACATCGTGCTCAACGTGGACAACATCTTCACCCTGCAGCGGCACGTGGAGGAATTCCTGAAACTCCACCATGCGGGCACGGAGACCAAATTCAAGGTCATGATGCTGGTGGAGGAGCTCTACATGCTCACCCTGGAGAAGAACCCCGGGCGCCGCATCGTGGCGGAATGCACCATCTTCGCCGGGAAGGAAATCACCTTCGTCTCGCGCGACACCGGCATCATCTTCGACATCACCGATTCCGACTGCCCCGTCTCCTCCTTCCGCAGCTTCGTCGTCTCCAGCATGATGGAGCAGCACACCCTCCGCCACTACCAGCTCACCACCAGCTTCAACCGCCAGGTCTTCAAATTCCCGGTCGCGTGAGTCGGCCAAAAATGTTCATGTTGAAATTGGGGGCGGTTGGTGGTACAATGGGCGGCGGACGGGCGCGCGCGTGTAGATATGCGCGGGCGCGCTGCGTTCCAGTCTGTAAGTGGCGGGTGAGCCGCCGCAGTGAACTTAATCTCTCATAGACTCGTGAAAAAGGTTGTTAAATGGATAGTCGTAGCGCTGCTCGTGATAGGGGCGGTGGTGTTTTGGATGAACCGCGACGGCGGGGACGCCGATGCTCCCAACTTCCGCACCGCGCCCGTGGTGAAGGGTGACTTTGTGAGCAAGGTGCAGGCCACCGGCACGCTGGAGCCCAGCGAATTGGTTGACGTGGGCGCCCAGGTGACCGGGGAAATCAAGGAGTTCGGCACGGACACGGAGGGACGCCGCATCGACTACGGCAGCGAGGTGAAGGCCGGCCAGCTTCTGGCTCGCATCGACGACACCATCGTGGAGCTGAACATCCAGCGCGCGGAGGCCAGCGTGGAGCAGGCCAAGGCGCAAATCCTCAATTCCAACGCCAGCGTGGAGCAGGCCAAGGCCAGCATCTCGCAAGCCAAGGCCAACAAGAACAAGGCCGACCGCGACCTGGAGCGCGCCAAGAAGCTGGGCGTGGGCGACGCCCTCTCCCAGATGAGCTACGACCAGTACGTGACCGCCGCGGAAACCACCGCCGCCAACCTGGAGAGCGCCACCGCGCAGCTGGAGACCGCCAAGGCGCAGCAGGCCAGCGCGCAGGCCCAGCTGCTCAGCGCGCAGGCCCAGCTGAAGAGCGAGCTGCGCAACCGCGACTACACGCACATCTCCTCCCCCGTGGACGGCACCATCGTGGTGCGCCAGGTGAACGTGGGGCAGACCGTGGTGAGCAACATGAGCGCCTCCACCCTGTTCCTGGTGGCGCGCGACCTTTCCAAGATGCAGATTTGGGCGAGCGTGAACGAGGCGGACATAGCGAAGGTGCACCCGGGCCAGCTGGTGCGCTTCACCGTGGACGCCCGCCCGCACGAGGACTACACCGGAACGGTGAACAAGATCCGCCCGAACGCCACCATGAGCTCCAACGTGGTCACCTACATCGTGGAAATCGACATCGACAACCCGGAGCGCAAGCTGCTGCCCTACATGAGCGCCAACGCCGATTTCATTGTGCAGGAGGTGAAAGACGCCCTGCTGGTGCCCGACGCCGCGTTCGACTTCCATCCCGCGCCCAAGATGCTCGACCCGCAGTTTGCCGGAAAGAAGCCCGATGCGGCACCCGCCGAGGACGGTCCCGTGACCCTGTGGCGCAAGACGGACGAGCACCACGTGGCTCCCGTGCGCGTCATCCGCGGCGACAGCGACGGCACGCGCAGCATCGTCACCCTGCCAGAGGGCGAGACGCTGGAGCCCGGCACGGAGCTGGTGACCGGCATTGAAATCATCATCCCGGAAGGCGCGGGCATGGCCGGAGGCCCCGGCGCGAACGGCGGCCAGGGCGGCAACCTCTTCCGCCCGAAGATGCCGGAGCGTCCCAAGCGCGGCGCGGGCGGCGTGGAGGCCAAGCCCGGCCAGGAAGTCAAGCGCCAGAACCGCGGCCCCCACTTCTAACCCCGACCCCCACGCACCGTGATTCAACTCAAGGACATCACCAAGGTGTACCACGTGGGCGAGATTGACCTCCCCGTCCTCAAGGGCATCTCCCTTACCATCGAAGACGGCGAGTTCGTCTCCCTCACCGGGGCGTCCGGTTCCGGCAAGTCCACGCTGATGAACCTGCTGGGCTGCCTGGACCGCCCCTCCAGCGGGGAATACTGGATTGACGGAAAGAACGTGGCGAACCTGAACGCGAACCAGCGCGCGGCGCTGCGCAACGAGCGCATCGGTTTCGTGTTCCAGAACTTCAACCTGCTGCCGCGCACATCCGCGCTGGAGAACGTGATGATGCCGGCGGCGTACCACCACCCCGCGCTCTCGCAGGCGGAGATACGCGCCAACGCCCTCAAGCTCATCCGCCTGGTGGGGCTGGAGGACCGCATGCACCACACCCCCGCGCAGCTCTCCGGCGGCCAACAGCAGCGCGTGGCCATCGCGCGCGCCCTCATCAACAACCCCGGCATCCTGCTGGCGGACGAACCGACCGGCAACCTGGACTCCGTGACCTCCGTGGAGGTGATGAACATGTTCCGCGACCTGAACCGGGACCAGGGGCTCACGGTGATCATCGTGACGCACGACCCGAAGACGGCGGCCTTCACGGACCGTGCCATCCACATGAGCGACGGGCTCATCACGGAGGGCGTGGCAACTGAACTCAACGCTTCCCTGAAGAAATGAAACCCTGGGTACTGTTCACAACCTGTATGCGCGCGCTGGTGCGCAACCCCATGCGCGCGGTGCTCACCATCCTGGGTATCGTCATCGGCATTGCCGCCGTGGTGGCCATCCGCGAAATCGGCGAGGGCTCCAAGGAGCAAATCTCCACCCAGGTGGCCTCCCTCGGCGCGGATGTCGTCAACGTCTGGGGCGCTTCCGTCAACACCACCGGCGTGAACTCCGGCAAGGGCGGCCGCGCCTCCCTCTACCCGGAGGACGCCGCGGCCATCCTGCGCGAATGCAAGGAGACCGTGCTGATGGCCTCTCCCATGGTCCGCGCGGGCGGCCAGGTGATTGTGGGCAACAAGAACTGGAGCCCGGGTTCCATGGTGGGCGGCAACGAGGACTACCCCAAAATCGAGGGCTGGACCGTGGTCAACGGCCGCAGCTTCACCAAGGAGCAGGTGGACAACTCCGCGCGCGTCTGCCTCATCGGCATGACCATCGCCAAGGAGCTCTTTGCAGGCAAGGACCCCGTGGGCCAGGAAATCCGCATCAAGGACGTGGTGTTCACCGTCATCGGCGTGCTCGGTGAAAAGGGCGCGGACATGGGCAACGACAAGGACGACACCATCATCATGCCCTGGACGAGCATCCGCACGCGCCTGATGGGGGCGTCGCGCGAGGCGGCCATCATGCGCGGCGGCGCGTCCAACGCCAGCAAGCCCTCCGCCACCAGCACCTACTCCACCTCCGCCGTGAACTTCTATGCGGGAACCGAGCTGCAGCCCTACACCGGCGCACCCCACCCCCTGCGCACCCGCACGGTGGACAACCTCATCATCAAGATCAAGGACAAGGAGAACGCCAAGCCCGCCATGGAGCAAATCACGCAGGTGCTGCGCCGCGAGCACAACCTGCAGCCCGGCGTGCTGGACGACTTCGAGATGTTCGACCGCGGCCAGATTTCCAGCATGGTGACGAGCATATCCGACACCATGACCACGCTGCTGATGGCGGTGGCGTTCATCTCGCTGGTGGTGGGCGGCGTGGGCATCATGAACATCATGCTCGTGTCCGTCACGGAGCGCACGCGCGAAATCGGCCTGCGCATGGCCGTGGGCGCGCGCCCGCGCGACATCATGCAGCAGTTTCTGCTGGAATCCGTGCTGCTGTGCCTGGTGGGCGGTATCCTGGGCATCATCCTGGGCCACGGCGCCTCCAGCATCATCAGCGCGCAGGCGGGGTGGCCCATCGCCACCTCGTACGCCGCCATGGCGCTGGCCGTGTCCGTGGCCGCGTTCATCGGCATCGTCTTCGGCTGGTACCCCGCCTACAAGGCATCCAAGCTGGATCCCATCGACGCCCTCCACCACGAATAATTTTTTCACAGCAAGCATGAAAGCGCATCTTCTACCGGCAATGACCGCCCTGCTCCTGGCCTCCTGCGCCGTGGGGCCGGACTTCAAGGGGGCAAGCTTCGAGGGGCTGCCAGAAACCTGGCTCAGCGCCCTGCCCCCCGCCACAGACGAACACCAGCTGGAATCCTGGTGGCAAGCCTTCGGCGACCCCCAGCTCACCGCGCTCATCGAGGCCGGGTTCGCCGCCAACCACGACATCATCAACGCCGCGCTCAACATCGCCCGCGCGGAATCCAGTCTGCGCGCCATGAAGGCGGACCTCTTCCCGTACGTGTCCGGCAACTTCGGCGGCAGCAACTCCGGCTCGTACGACACCCGCACCAGCCACGGCCGCTGGAACGGCGGGCTCTCCGCATCCTGGACGCCGGACATCTGGGGCGGCACGCGCCGCGAGGTGGAGGCGGCCTACGCCGCGCTCGGCTCCGCCAAGGCAGCGGCAGCCGCCACGCGCACCGCGCTGGCATCCAGCATCGCCGTCATCTACTTCCAATGGATATCCGCGCAGGAGAGCCTGCGCATCGCCAAGGAGCAGCTGGCCTACCAAGAGCGCACGTACGCCGCCACCGCATCCAGGCACAGCGCCGGGTTCGATTCCTCGCTGGATTTGGCGGAGGCCACCTCCACCATCGCCTCCACCCGCAGCCAGATTCCCGTGTACGAGGCCAACATCAAGACCTGCGAGAACACGCTGGCAACCTACCTGGCCACCACCGCGGACCACATCAAGCTCACCATGCCCCCGCCGGAGGTGTACAACCGCATCCCCACCGTGCCCACCGGGCTGCCGAGCGACCTGCTGCGCCGCCGCCCGGACATCATAGCCGCGGAGCACAACCTGCACCAGGCGTGCGCCCGCGTGGGCGTGAGCGTGGCCAACCTCTTCCCGCGCCTCTCGCTCACCGGCAGCACCAGCACCTCCTCCGGCTCGGACTTCTCCCACTTCTGGCAGAACGCCACCTGGAGCCTCGGCGCCAGCGTGAGCCAGCAGCTCCTCAACCGCGTGGCCCTGCGCGAAAGCGTCAAACAGGCGGAAATCTCCCAGCTCACCTCCCTGCACACGTACGACAAGACTGTGCTGGCGGCCTTTGCGGAGGTGGAGACCTGCCTCATCGACTACGCGCGCTACACCAGCCAGCTGCCGCAGATTGAGGCCGCCAACGCCGCCAACAAGCTCTCCGCCGAGCTGTCGCAGCGCCGCCACATCGCCGGCGAGTCCGACTTCCTCAACGTGGCCTCCGCGGAACGCGCCTGGCTCGCTTCCGAGCTCAACATCATCTCCGCGCGCCAGAACATCCGCATCACCCTCGCGCGCCTCTGCACCGCCCTCGGCGGCGGTTGGTGAGCGCGCCATCCGCAACCCAAGGAACCCGCGCAGGAAGAAAAAGGCTGACAACCGACGGCGGGTGCGCTCCACGAGAGCATGGAGGCGCTGGGGGCGGACGACTCGCTCATGCTGCACCCGCAAGCGCTACTTCGCCATCCTGCGCTGGTTGTGCCGCGGCACGTACCAATGGATCGACGGCAGGAAGAAGACCTGCGCCACCAT
>JAKSOT010000100.1 GCA_024405455.1 Akkermansia sp.
CCGCGGGCTTCCTGCCCGCATCGCACAAGGTGGACACCGCCACGCCCGCCGCCAAGCCCGCGGCCAAGAAACCTGCCAAGAAACCCGCCAATGCCAAACGACGTTAAAGAGGGAGATGTCCCGCCCGGGCTCGCCGCGCCTTTCGCCGGAACCTGCCGCTGGCTGCTCGCCATGGACTACGACGGCACGCTCCGCGCCGCCGATTTGGACGAGCCCGCGCCCATCGACCCCGGCTTCTTCGGCCTCATGCAGCGCCTGCGCAGCAGGGGCGTCCGCTGGGGCGTGAACACCGGGCGCGATTTGCCCTATTTCCTGGAGGACTACATGGAGGTGGCTCCCTTCCTGCCGGACTTCATCTGCACCTGTGAGAAGTACGTGTACATGGCGGATGCGGATGGCGTGCTCCAACCGCTGGAGGAATACAACGGGCAGGCCGACACCGCCACCCGCGAGCTCCGCGACAACGTGACCGCTCCCTACCACACCTTCATGGAGGCCATCAAGCACCGCTTCACCAACCTCCATTGGCGCTTCGACGCGCACGACCCCCTCTCCATCGCGGCAGAGGACACCGACACCATGAACTACCTCGCGGATTTGATCGCCCCCTTCCTCAACGACTGGGAGAACGTGGTCATGCAGCGCGCCGGGCGCTACATGCGCCTCTCCGACGTCCGCTACAACAAGGGGACCGCCCTCCGCCGCGTCGCGGAGCGCTGGAACGTGCCGGAGGAGTGTGTGGCCATGGTGGGCGACGGCCACAACGACCTGGACATGTTCCGCGCGTTCCCCGACGGCTTCCGCGCCGCGCCCGGCGAGGCCCACCCGGAGGTGCTGGAGTTCCTGGAGGCGCACGGCGGCTACATTGCCCCGCGCGGCGGCGTCATGCAGGCCCTCCAGCACTGGAGAAAGAACATCATCCACGCCTGATTGCGAAAAAAATACGCCCATTTTGCCGTTTCCGCTTGACTTTTTCGCGGATTCGGATTAAATATCTCCCCGTTATCCGCATCCGCTCCTTGGATGCAGCCGGCAATTCTCCCGGAAGCGAGAATCACAACGAAATCATCAAGTAACCATGGGTTCGCTCAAGAAGAGACGTAAGGCCAAGATCAACAAGCACAAGCGCAGCAAGCGCATGCGCCAGAACCGTCACAAGAAGCGTTTGCGCTACAAGTCCTAAGGCTGCGCCCCTTGGGCTACGTCCGCAAGCCGGCCGTTTGTTTTTCACGGTGTCTCCCCTTCCATCGGGAGACACCGTTTTGCTTTTCCCCGCCCGCCCATTGTGTCAGCGCGGAAATGCGGGTTGAGGTTTCGCGCGCGCTGTGATAACATGCACGCATATGGCAAACACCTCCCTCACTCCGGAACTCAGCGCGCTGGCCATCAACCTGGCCTCCGCCTTCGCAAAGTCTCAGAAAATCGTTTCCGCCAAGGCACGCATCGGCCTCTTCTACCAGAACCCCGAGGCCACCGACCTCTTCCGCAAGGTCAGCGAGTACGGCGAGAGCCTCCGCGAGAAGAGCATGTCCGGCATGGAGCCCTCCCCGGAGGAAATCGCCAAGTTCGACGAGATGCGCCAGAACGTGGTGGACAACCCGCTCTGCAAGGGTTTCTTGGAGGCTCGCCAGGAGATTGACGAGCTGCTGGCCACCGTCAACCAGTACCTCTGCCTGGCCGTGGAGCACGGCACCGCTCCCACGGACGAGGAGGTGGCAGCCTCCATGCAGCGCATGATGCAGGCCACCACCGAGGGCCACCACTGCTGCTGCGGCGGCGATTGCAACGGTGATTGCGAGTGCGGCGGCGACTGCGGCAAGGATTGCGATTGCCACAAGGACGGCGGCGACGGCGAGCACCACTGCTGCCACTGTAAAGACCATTGAATTTACAATTGACAATTTACGATTTACAATTTGGAAAGTTAGGCGCGCTGGGCGCGCGGAAAATTGAAAGCCCGCTCGGCATCCTGCCGTGCGGGCTTTGAAATTTGGCGTGTGCGCGTCCTATCTCACTTGGTGCGCGCCTTGGCGCTGTTCTGCTGGCGGAGGGAGGCGTACATGTTGTTGCAGTGGCGGTAGCGCTGGCGCTGGGCCAGGGTCTCGAGGCTCTTGCGGGAGGACCCCCACTCGATGACCTCGATTTCCACGATGCGCGTGCCCCACTGGCGCATCAGCGCGCGGGACGGCTGGTAGATGTCGATGGTGCCCGTGCCCACCAGCGCGCTGCCGTAGTCGTCCACCACGTAGGTGTACGGCTCACCCTTGATCTTGAACTTGGTGCCGAGGGGATAGACGGACCAGTCGGCTGCGGCGCTGCGGACCTGCTCGTTGTACTGCAGCAGGGTTCCGGCGGCACTCTTGGCACCGTAGCGGCGGTGGTCGCTCTCCGAATGGGTGTAGGCGGTGGTGCGCACCATGCGGCGCACCTGCTTGGGATGATAGAAGGGCAGGCCGTGCTTGTCGCGCCCCAGGTTGGGCAGGTCGCGGTCCGGCAGGCTGGCGCGTGTGGGAGCTGCGGGGGTGACGAACCCGGCGCTCACGGCGGCTGTCTCAGCTGCGGCGCCCGCGCCCGGGAGGGCAAGGAGGGCGGCGGCTGCGAGCAGCGCGTTCTTGATGCTTGATGTCATGATGTTTTCTTTGGCTTTTTGGGGCCGCATGGACAACATGCGCGTGGGATTTATTATACCGCGTTCTCGGCTGATGGCAAGCCTTTTTTGGTATTTAGCAAACTTTTCTTAATTTTTGGCGGGTGCGGGCGGCATCCCGGCATCCGCGTGCAGGGCCACGATGGTGGTGATGGTGGTGCGGGGGCGGAACCAACCCAGGCGGTTGGCCAGGGTCAGGCCGGGGAAGGGCGTGCCGCCGCTGTAGCGCAGGTCCGGCACGGGCGTGCAGTCCGCCGCAAACAGCCCCTTCTGGTGCTGCGGCCAAGTGCCCACCACGTCGTCGGAGTCCGTGAGGTACAGCCGCGTCACCGTCCCGCTCGCCTCGTCGTACTCCAGCCCCCAGAGGGACACCATGTGGCCGCCGGAAAGCAGCTCGTGCCCCGCCTCGTCGTACTGCCGCAGCCCCAGCGCCACGCAGTAGCCCTTGGAGAGCAAATCCCGCAGGGTGGCGGACAGGTTGCCGGAGCCGTCGAACGCCGGGGCCTTGTACATGAGCAGGTCCCCCTCCCGCAGCGGGGCGGGGGCGTGGCGGCCCCAGCCTTTGGCGGCCTCCGTGAGCTTCATCTGCGGCGGCGGCAGCGTGCCGTCCATCCACCAGCGCAGGCAATGGAACGTGGAGCCCAGGCTGTCCTGAAACGCCGAGCGGAACGCCGCCCACACCGCCTCCAGCCCGCGGGGGGCGCCGGATGCGGCCGTTTCCTGCGGATGGCGGTCCTGCCACCACGCCACCATGTTGGCCGCCGTGCTCGCCCAGCACAGGTCGCCGTCGTTCTCCAGGCTCTTGTCCGCATCGTGCCATCCGCCCTCCGCGGACACCCCGGGAGACCAGTACGGCGCGGCGAACGCCATTTGGGCCGCCAGAAGCAGGAATACGATGATGCGCGCTACCATGCCGCCATTCTAGGCGCACCGCGCCGCGGGGTCAAGGAGAATGAACCTTGGAAGCGGTCGGAAGGGAAGCGTACCCGGGAAATTACCCGCGCCGTCTGCGCGCAGCCAGCGCACAGAGCGCCAGCAAAGACATAGCACCCGTTGTGGGTTCCGGGATGGGAACGCAGCGCAGCCCCACGTTGGAGCCGTCGTAGCAGATGTAGTATTGCATGGGTTGGAATCCGTGGAACCAGCCCACGGCGTCCACGCTCACGGGGTCCTTGCAGTTGATGATGTCCGTTCCGGCCAGGGTGAGGTCGTCCACGCTGGTGAACAGGCCGTAGGTGTCGCGCCCGGACATCTTGGCGATGAGCGCCATATCCTCCTGTGAGAGGTTCATGCCGGGATTGAGGGTGAGGGAGGAGCCGAGCGTGAGACCCATGGCATCCGCGCCGGAGACATCCAGCGTGGCTCCCTTGCCCAGCGTGAGGTTGGCAATCAGCTTGGCATCTTTTCCGGCGGTGAGCCTGCCCGTGACAATCACGTCGGTTTCCTCTTCCTCGGAAACGACGCCCCCGTTGTACACGCTGATGGTTTGCTCCGCCGCCAGCGACAGCTCCTGCACGGTGATTCCCGCTCCGCGGTTGAGGAAGGTGATGTTGCCGTCGAGCGCTTCCATGGAGAAGCGTCCGGTGATATCGCTGTCCACCGTCAGCGCGCCGCTTCCATTGTTCACGAGCTGCACGTTGTCAAGCGTGTTGCGCAGCGTGGTTTCGCCCTCGTCCAGCACGGTGACCGTGGCGTTGGAGATGGTGTATTCCCTGCTATCCGTGCAGTATTCCGTATCCGCCGTGTTGGAGATGGACCCGCCTTCCACGCGCACCGTGTCCACGATTTCCAGGGACGCCCCGTCGTTCAGGGAGATGGTGCCATGGTTCAGGAGCAGGCTTTCCGCCGTAATGGCGAACCCGTAGAAATCAAGCGCGCCCCCGCCGCTTTTATCCAGCTTGCCGAGCTTCAGGGAAGTCTCTCTCTCGCCGCGCATGAAGCAGTAGTTGTTCTCGCTGTTCGTCACCTGCATGCTCTTGGCCTTGAGCTCGCCCTCCACGGTGACGTCGAACACCTCCGCCTTGTCCGTGAACTGTACGATGCGCCCGTTCTCGAATCCGCTGATGTAGGTCTCGCTATCGATAGTCACGTTCCACCCGCACGTGGTGTCGGTGGACCAGTATTCGGTTTCGCCGTTCCACTCCAGCGGTCTTTCCGCGTCGTGGTATTTGTCGTAGAGCGTTTTGAGCTCGTCGGGTGTGTTGATGTGGTAGATGCCCGTGATTCCCCACTTGAGGGAGCCGTCCATGTTCCAGTACTGGGAGCACGCCTCGTCCTCGAACATGAGCAGGCGCTCGTTGCCTGCGGTTCCCTCCACCTTCAAGTATACCTGTTCGATGCGGTACTGCGCATCGTCTGAATCCGCGATGTAGAGGGAATTCACCACGCCGTCCGCGTCTAGGGTGAAGCCGTAGCAGGTGAGGGCGTGTGCGGCGGCGTTGTTGCCGGCGGAGAGCGTGGGTATGAGACCTTGCTCCACGGGCTGCAGGGTGCCGTCATCTTTGCGTACCAGGCCGAACGACTCGAAGATGCCTTTCGTCACCTTTTCCATGCTTATCACGCCCGGTGACGAGTATATGCCGCAGCTGCTGCCGGCCTGGCTGCCGTAGCCGAAGTATTCTTGGAAGTATCCGCCGCTGCCGGGTTTTTCGGAGTTGCCGCTCAGGTACCAGTCGAAGGCATCGGTGGCGGCACCCCCCAAGTCGTCCCAAGTGTCGTAGAACGCCATATTCACCCGCAGGCTCTGGGTGCCGGCCAGCACTTCCAGGTTGTCCCTGTTGTAGGTGAGGCCCTGCGGCAGGGCGCCCGATTGATTTTCCCGCCTGTAGAACGGCGCGTAGCAGTCCTGCCAGTACTGGATGGCGTTGGAACCCGCGTTGTACCAGCAGGTGTTCTTGTCGTCTTCCAGGCCGTAGAACGCTTCCGGGGAGAAATGCGTTTGCCGGACATACTCCTTCAGCTCGCCCATGAAGGAGAAATCCTTCGTGATGTTGTACAGCTTCTCCGTTTCCGTCAGGTGGCTGTTCCAGTAGAAGGCTCCCTTGCCTACATCGTAGAACCGCGTGGAGGCCGTGATGTCTTGCACATCCACCCCCTGCGCCAGATAGGTGACGGACGCGGTTTCCGCCGCCGCCGCGCACAGCGCCGGCAGCAATACCGCCGCCAACGGCATCAATCCCCTCATGAAAAACATCCGCAAACGCATACCGTATTATCCACCATCCCGTCATGTTAATCAAGTTTAAAATGGGGCGTTTCCTGGGCCGCAGGGAATGTACAAAGTACGGCAGGCAGGCCGAAACACAGGGGGAATCGGAGGGAAAAATCCGCCCCGCCTGGCTCAAAGCCAAGCGGGGCGGGCATTTCACGCGCGCAGAGCGCGCCTAAATTTCAAAATAGTACCTAGTACATAGTACATAGTAAATCACTTCCTGCGGCGGCCCGCAAGCAGGCTCAACGCCAGCAGAGAAAGAACCCCCGTTGTGGGTTCCGGGGTGGGAACCAGCTTGCGGAACACGGGATTGCCTTGCTCGTCCATGCCCATGGTTTGGCTGCCGTACCCGCCTAGCAGCATGGTCAAATTCGTGGCTTGGGCCATGTTGACAGCCTCCCCGAAATTGAAGCCGATGCCCCCGGTTTCTAAATCGAAGCCCTCCGGCAGGGTGAGGCCGGAGGCGTTGAACACCACCTCCTCCATATCCACGGAGCAGTGGAAAAGGTCGGTCAGGTCGAAATAATACACGCCGTCCTGTGGGTTCTCGCGGTCGAAGTGTTCCTCCGAGAGCTTGACGGTCACATGATTGAGCGTGATGGTGTTGTTCTCGCCCACCAGGATGGAGTTGTTGTCGGTGAGGGTGAGGTCCTTGAGTGTCAAGTCGTACCCCTTGTGGTCAATGTCCAGTCCGTCCATAAGGGCAGGGCTGTCTGTTCCGGCAATCAAGCCGGCGGACACGCTAACGTTTTCCAGCACGGCGTGGTCCTCTCCTTCACGGGTCTTGATAGCGGTGTGCGAGTCCAGGGAAACGAGGGCGCCCTCACTCATTTCAACGGAACCGGAGTAGGTGTAGCCGCCCAAATGCAGCTTGGCATTGGCCCCCAGGGAGATGGCCCCTGTGCCGGAGAGGTTGCCCCGCAGCCAAAGCGCCTTGCCCCCACCCACGGTCACCCGGCCGTTGAGGCCCCTGCCTTGGATATAGGCTTCCGAACCAGCCAGGGAGACGGAGTTGGTGAGGGAGGTACAGCCGCCCAAATCCAGCACAGCCTCATTTCCCAGTGAAATGGAGCCTGTGCCGGAGATGGTGGCGTTCAGGCGAAGTGTTGTTTCCTTTCCCACGGTCACATCGCCATTGAGTTCGCCGTTGCGAATAGTGGCGGAAAGTTCCGAATCGGTCAAGGAGATGGAATGGGAGAGGGCGTGGCCGCCCAAGTCCAATTCGGCCCTATCCTTCAAGTAGATGGAGCCCGTGCCGGAGAGGTCGCCGTTCAAGCTGAGGTGCTTGCTCGCCGCGACGGTCAGGTCTCCCTCAAGAATGCCGTTGCCGATGGTGGCGTGGCCGCTCAGTACGAGTTTGTTTTCAGCGGCACCTGCCGTGGTGTAGAAGGTGTTGCCGCCCATGTCCAATGCGGCACCGTTGGCCAGGGTGACGCCACCCGTGATGGTGGTGCCTGCCAGCAGAGTCAGGCTCTTGTACTCCGCCACGCTCAGGGTGCCGTCAAGCTTGCCGTTGCCGATGGTGGCGCCGCCGTTCAGCACGACTTTGTTACCGTCGGAACCGCCTATGTGGAAGGAGTTGCCGCCCATGTCGAACGCGGCTCCGTTTTCCAAGGTGACGCCACCCGTGATGGCGGTGTCTGCCAGCAGGGTCAGTCT
>JAKSOT010000101.1 GCA_024405455.1 Akkermansia sp.
CCCTTCCTGGGCGGCAGCGTCAAACCCGTCCGCCCTATATGTAGGCAACAACCCAATACCCTATACGTATGAATACGGAAACAGACAAAAACAATGACAGGCCGGAGCTGCACCAAGCCGCTCTGAATGGCGACACCGACACCTGCAGGCTCCTGCTGGACCGCGGCTCGGATGTCAATGCCAAGAACCAATTCGGCGAAACGCCCCTGCACATCGCTGCACGCGAGGGCGAGACCGACACCTGCCGGCTCCTGCTGGAAAGGGGCGCGGACGCCAATGCCGCGAACGATGACGGCAACACTCCCCTGTACCTGGCCGCCTGGCAGGGCCACACGGAAACCTGCGGGCTCCTGCTGGACCACGGCGCGGATGTCAATGCCGCGAACGGCAACGGCGAGACGCCCCTCTCCGAGGCCGCCGGATGCGGCAAGACGGACACCTGCAGGCTCTTGCTGGAAAGGGGCGCGGACATCAACTCCAGGGACAAGTACGACAGGACTCCCCTGTATGAAGCCGCGTTCCGGGGCAAGGCCGACACCTGCCGATTCCTGCTGGAGAAGGGTGCCGACCCCCATGCCAAGAGCAAGGAGGGCGAGATGCCCCTCGACTGCGCCAGGGACGAGGAAACGCGCCGCCTCCTGGAAGGCTGGCGCTAATCCATATTTTCCCATTCCGGGAAGTGGCGGTGGAATTCAAATCACGCGGATGCCGGCCCTTTGGGCGGCGCGGAGCTGGGCGGGGGTGAGGGTACATCCCTCAGCGGCGGCCAGCATCAGGGGGGCGGGCGGTGCGGCGGGCTTGCCCGTCACGATGCGCAGCAGCCAGTTGAACACGCGCGCCAGCTTCAGGCGGCGCATGTACTCGCCCGCGCGGCGGATGCATTTCTCCACCCCCTCCGCGTCCTCCACGGCAATCACCACGCCGTCGCACACCACGGCGCATCGGCCGATTCCCAGGCGCGCCACCTCCTGCGCCATCAGACGCGCGTGGGCGGCATCGTCCTGCACGGCGTGCAGCGGCTGCGCATCCGCGGGCGGCAGCTCCACCGCGCGCAGCGTGATGCCGCCCTCATTGCACATGCGCAGCACCTCCTCCTTGTCGAACAAGATGGTGCGGCCGGCTTCGAACACCACCTGCTTCACACCGGCGGCCATGCAGTTGCGGATGGTGGCGGCGCCGATGCACGGCACGTCGAACCGCATGTCGTGTCCGGGCTTGGTGACCTTGCAGAGGGTGGTGGCGCCGCCCGTTCCCGCGCTGCTCTGGATGCACTCGTTGGTGCCCTTGAAAGCCTCCACGCAAACCACGCGGTCGCCCTGCACCACAATGCTCTGGCCGATGTCCAGCCGTGCAATCTCGCGCGCCAGGGGCATGCCGGCCGCTGCCTCCGCCAGCTGTTGCGGCGAGGGTTCCGGCCCCGCCAGCTGGCCGGGCGCGGGCAGGTGGTCCTCCATGAACGTGGTGGACGGCAGCACGGTGATGCCCTGTTCCGCAAAATAGTTGCACAGCGTGCCGAACATGGTGTGCGCGTTGCGGCGGTCCAGCCCCGCCAGCAGGCGGCGGATGGTGGCATCCGGCCACATGGTGTAGATGCAGGAGGGCGTCACCTGGCCGCAGAGCATCAGCTCCGTCACCCCGTGTTCCCTAGCATAGCGCGTGCCTTTCTCCAGCGCGCCCACGCGGAACTCCGCATACGCATCCGCCAGCGAATCCAGGCCCTTCTCCGCCAGCCCGCGCAGCGCCAGGCACACCACGCGAACCCCGGCGCGCCGCGCACTCTCCATCACCATGCGCGGGTAGTCCCCCGCCCCGGCGATGACTCCCAGCGTGCGCTCTGGTGTTTCCTGGGCCATCCCTTACAAAAGCGGAGAGAGAGGGATTCGAACCCTCGGTGACATCTCTGCCACGCTCGATTTCGAGTCGAGTGCCTTAGACCAACTCAGCCATCTCTCCGTGTTCAGGGATTGTGCCTGTGCATCGCCCGCATGTCAAGGGAATTTACAATCTACGATTGACGATTTACAATTTGAAGAATTGCGCGCGGCGCGCCGCGCGGGCCATTTTTGACTTGTTCCCCCGCATGGGGCGTGGTACATTTTGCAGGATGAAACGCGCTGCTGGCATCATGGCGACGGCGTTCCTGCTGCTTTCTGCGGGAACGGCGCAGGCATTGCAAATCAAGGATGTTGACACCACGCTCACCCGCGTGCGGGCGGACAGGGAGCTCACCAAGGACTACAAGTACCGCGTGCTGCAGGACATGGCGGTGCGCCGCACCTGGATGGTGGACAAGGACTGCCGCGTGAGCCTGGATTTCGACACCTCCAACGGCAAGCTCATCTTTGTGCTGGTAGAATACAAGGGCGGGGTGGACAAGGACCGCGTGGACGACGACACGGAGACCATCCTCCAAGACACCGACATCAAGTGGAAGAAGCTGGCCAAGAGCAAGCAGGGCAAGTACGGCGTGAAGAACGCCCGCGTGGCCAAGGCCGGCAACGGCTTCTACATCTTCCAGGAGTACAACAAGAAGAACAAGTGCGTGCGCCTCATGATGACCGCCGCGCACCCGGAGGAGAACCGCCGCGACTTGCAGGACGCCTCCGATGCCTCCCATGTGACCGCCCTGGGCAGCACCGCCGGCGGTAGCGCGGTCAAGCAGATCAAGGCGGAGGAGGAACGCCGCCTCCGCACTCCCAACCAAGCCAGCCAGGCCGCTCCCGAACCCAAGGTGGAGAACCCCGTCAAGGAGCCCAAGAAGCCCGCTCCCAAGCCCAAGGCTCCCGAACCGGAACCGCTGGATGACGACACCGTCGACGACACCGACGGCGGCGTGCTGGTGAGCGAGAAGCCCTCCCCCATGGAGTGGCTGGAGGAACACGGCATCGGCCAGGACCGCCTCATCCAGATTGGCGGCGGGCTGGTTGGCCTCATCCTGCTCTTCTCCATCATCGGCTACGCCCGCCGCCGCGCCGCCCAGAAGCGAATCCTGCGGCGCGTGCAGGAACTCCGCCAAGGAACGGATGCCGACGACGAGGAAGACGATTCCGAGGAATAGGCGGCGCGCCGCACGCACGCCGGGCATGCCGGACACGTCACACCGCGTTCTTGACGCGGTGCGGGGTGGCTGGTAAGATGAACGGCAATATGAATGAACACCCGTTTTTGGAGGATACGCTGGATGTGGCGTGGTCGCGCCTGACGCCGGAGAGGGCGCGCGTGGACATCCGCCTGGCCATCGAGCGCGCGCAGGCCGCTGTGGAGGAGGTCTGCAACGTGACCGAGCCAACATACGAGAACACGTTTGCGGCGCTGGAGGGCGCGGGGGCGGAGCTGATGCGCGGCTGGCTGCGCCTGAACCACCTGCGCTCGGTGATGGATTCCCCGGCCATCCGCGAGGTCATCACGGAGCTGATGCCGGAGGTGGTGATGTACTCCACCGGCGTGTCGCTCAACCCGCGCCTGTACGCCGTGCTCAAGAAGGCGTCCGGGCAGCCGTGGGTGTCCAACCTCTCCCCCGTGAAGCAGCGCTTCATCAGCGAGACCATGGCCGATTTCCGCGAGAGCGGCGCCGAGCTGGACGATGAGCGCAAGCAGCGTTTCGCCGAGCTCAACACCGAGCTGGCCCAAGCCTCCCAGCAGTTCGGTGAGAAGGTGCTGGATGCCACCAACGCGTGGGAATACGTGACAGCCGACTCCGCGGAGCTGGCGGGCCTGCCGGAGTCCGCGCGCGAGAACGCACGGCACGACGCCCTGGCCAAGGGCTACGGCACCGAGTCCGCGCCGCAGTGGCGCTTCACCCTGCAGTTCACCTCCGTGCAGCCCGTGCTCACCTTCGCCGACAACGCCTCGCTGCGCGAGCGCGTGTGGCGCGCCAAGAACGCGGTGGGCACCGGGGAGTACGACACCGCGCCGCTCATCCAGCGCATCCTGGAGCTGCGCGCGGAGAAGGCGCAGATGCTGGGTTACGCCTGCTGCGCGGACTACGTGACGAGCCGCCGCATGGCGGGCAGCGGCCCCAACGCGCTGCGGTTCATTGATGGCCTGCACGACGACGTGAAGGAGGCCTTTGTGGCGGAGCAGGAGGCCATCCGCAAGTTCGCGGAAGAGCAGACCGGGCAAGGCATCCCCGTGATGAAGCCGTGGGACATCGCCTACTGGAGCGAGAAGCGCCGCAAGGCCCTGTACGACTTCGATACGGAAAGCCTGCGCCCGTACTACTCCATGCAGAACGTGCTGGAGGGCATGTTCTCCATCTACGCCGGGCTGTACGGCATCCGCTTCACGCAAAAGCCCACCGTGTGCCTGAAGGACGGCGAGACCGCCGCGCCGGGCCAGGTGGAGGTGTGGCACCCGGAGGTGCTGTTCTTCGAGGTGCACGACGAGGAGACCGGCGAGCACCTGGGCTCGTTCTACACGGACTGGCACCCGCGCGACTCCAAGCGCGCCGGCGCGTGGATGGAGGCGCTCTCCACCGGGCTGCCGCCGCAGGACGGCCACCCGCGCATCCCGCACCTGGCCTTCATGTGCGGCAACCTCAGCAAGCCCGTGGGCGACAAGCCCGCGCTGCTCACCCACATGGAGGTGGAGACCGTGTTCCACGAGTTCGGCCACCTGATGCACCAAATCCTCAGCAACGTGGAGGTGCGCTCGCTGGGCGGCTGCAACACCGCCTGGGACTTCGTGGAGCTGCCCAGCCAGATCAACGAGAACTGGACCTGGGAGGCCGAGGCCATCGACCGCTACGCCCGCCACTGGGAAACCGGCCAGCTCATGCCCGCCGAGCTGAAAGAGAAGATGCTCGCCGCGCGCAACTACGGCGCCGCCTCCTTCTTCATGCGCCAGCTCTGCTTCGGCAAGCTGGACCTGGAGCTCCACACCAACACCGAGCGATACCTCGGCGCCGACCTGGAGGAATCCGACCGCGAAATCCTGGCGGACTACCGCGTGCCCACCACAGAGGTGGGCTACACCATGCTGCGCGCCTTCTCCCACATCTTCGACGGCGGGTACGAGGCCGGGTACTACTCCTACAAGTGGGCGGAAATGCTGGAGGCCGACGCCTTCTCGCGTTTCGCCAGGGAGGGCATCTTCAACCCGGAAACCGGGCGGGATTTCCGCCGCTGCATCCTCTCGCAGGGCAACTCGCAGCCCGCGGCGGACCTGTTCCGCGCGTTCATGCACCGCGACCCCGACAGCTCCGCCCTGCTGAAACGCTGCGGCATTAGATAAACCCCCGCGCACCATGGAAGACATACCAGAGTTCACCACCGTGGAATCCGTGTACGTGCGCGGGCGCAACTGCCTGCTGCTGCGCGCGGATTTCTCCCCGCTCTTTGTGGACTACTACCTGCACCTGCAGCGGCACGGCCTGCGCAACGAGCAGCAGGAGGACTTCACCCTCAAGCAGATGCTCGCCTTCTTCACCCTCCACCTCACCGCACGCCCCTGGCAGGAGTACCACGCCTGGACCTTCAACGTCCGCACACCGCGCCTCGCCAACTACTTCGTCTCCGGCGCCGCAACCGATGAATCAGTCGTCGGCCGCGCCTTCCGCGACAACGTGCGCGAGCCGGAACGCGACATGCTCTATGCGCAAATCATCCGCCAGGGCAGGGAGCCGCAGACCTCCGTCATCACCCTGGAGGGCACGCGCGTGGAGGACTGGGTGGAGTGCTTCTACCGCCAGAGCGAGCAGCGCGCCGCACGCGCGTTCGACCTCGGCAACGACCGCTACGCCCTGCTCACCGCCCAGCCTGACGCCGACCATGATTGGCTCACCGAGCTGACCGCGCAGCAGGTCGCCGCCATCACGGACACGGAGGAAACCAAGCGCCTGGAGACCCGCCGCTTCCAATTCCGCTGCGGCTGCACCATTGAGAAGCTGCTGCCCGTCATCAAGAGCCTGAAAAAGGATTTTGCGGACGAGCTTTCCGAGCAGGGCTACATAGAAGCCTCCTGCCCCCGCTGCGGCGCCGCCTACAAGGTGACCGCCGACATGGTGAAGTAGGGAGCGCTAGACTGCAAATTGTCAATCGTCAATTGTCAATTGTAAATGGCATGGGATTCACAACCTGCTTGCCAAGCAAGGCGTGCATGGCGTATAATTCCGGCATGATCCGCAAGACCTGGATATGCATGCTGTTGGCGGCGGCGGTTGCCGCGCCCGCCTTTTCGCTGGATTGGGTGACCGATTTCGATGCCGCCAAGGCGCAGGCCGCCAAGGAGGGCAAGGCCGTCCTGGTGGACTTCACCGGGTCGGACTGGTGCGGCTTCTGCATCAAGCTCAAGAAGGAGGTCTTTGATTCCCCGGAGTTCGATGCCTACGCCAAGGACAAGTTCGTGTGCCTGGAAATCGACATCCCGCAGGGCGACAAGATTTCCGCAGAACAGAAGAAAATCAACGAGGAGCTCAGCGAGCTGTACAACGTGGACGGCTTCCCCTCCATCTTTGTCATGACCCCGCAGGGCTATGTGGTGGGCGGTTTCTGCGGCTTCCGCGCCATGCCGGAGGTGCAGAAGGCGCTGGATGCCGGGCTCGCCAACGCCAAGGCCATCGCGGATGCGGAAAAGAAGGGCAACGATGCGCAAGTGGACGCCATGTTCAAGGTGTGGAAGGGG
Source organism: Akkermansia sp. (assembly GCA_024405455.1). Lineage (GTDB taxonomy): Bacteria > Verrucomicrobiota > Verrucomicrobiia > Verrucomicrobiales > Akkermansiaceae > Akkermansia. Next base: position 6,622 of record JAKSOT010000101.1, read on the forward strand.
CTCGGCGACGAGCTGGCAGGCTCCGCCCAACAGCTGCGCGACGACCTGGTGAAGCTCGATGTCAACGACCGCTGCGGCCTGCGCGCCCGGAAGCAGGCGGAGGAGGAAATACGCGACCTGCAGAAGCAGCTGCAGGATTGCGTGCAGGAGGTGGGCTCCAAGGGGCTCAAGGATGCCCTGGCGCTGCTGGAATCCAAGCAGGGTTCCCTCATGGAGCAGAACCGCCACGCCGCCATCCAAATCAAGATGAGCATGATGTTCCTGAACTGCGAGACACAGGAGGATTTGAACCGCATGCGCGACACCCTCGTGGCCGAGCTCAAGGCCCTGGATCCCGCCAAGTACGATGCGGAGCAGATTGAGCAGGACATCCAGCGCATCACACAGATTGTCGCGGACGGCCAGCAGGCCCTCGACTACGCCAAGGGCAGCCGCGAATCCCTGGACGAGCGCGCGGAGGCCGCCAAGGCCGCAGAGAGGGAGGCCGCAGAGGAAGCCAAGCTCCAGTCGGAGGGCGCCACCAAGCTGGAATGGGGAACCGACCTGGCCGCCGCCAGGGAGCGGGCCGCCAAGGAGAACAAACCCATCCTGCTGGTGTTCACGGGTTCCGACTGGTGCGGCGCGTGCGTGGCCCTGCACCAGGAGGTGCTGGAGAAGGTGCGCTTTGCCGCCTACGCGCGCGACAAGTTCATCCCCGTGGAAATCGATTGCCCGTACGGCAACAAGATGAGCGAGGAGCAGAGGAAGGCTAACCACGACCTCGCGGAGAAGATGCACGTGGAGGGCTTCCCCTCCGTGCTCGTCCTCACCCCGCAGGGTACCGTGGCGGGCGGCTTCGTGGGCAGCCAGGA
>JAKSOT010000102.1 GCA_024405455.1 Akkermansia sp.
GGCGACCGCGACCGCACGAAGCGCCCGCTGATGGGCAAGGCGGCGGCGCAGTACAGCGACATCTGCGTGGCCACGAGCGACAACCCGCGCACGGAGGACCCGGATGCCATCATCGACGAAATCATGCCCGGCATCCCGAAGGAGAAGCAGCACCGCATCACCGACCGCGAGGAAGCCATCCGCGCCGCGCTGGAAATCTCCCGCCCGGGGGACGTGGTGCTCATTGCCGGAAAGGGGCATGAGAACTACCAGATCTTCGCCAAGGAAACCATCACCTTCTCGGATGCCGCCGTGGTGCAGAAGTACTACCGGGAAAAGAACCCGGAAGGCATCAGCGTGCCCTCCCGCAAGCCGGAGGGAAGACGAGACAACGACCGCGCATGACCACCATCACCATAGACGAGCTGCTTGCGGCCACCGGCGGAACCGCCGTGGCGCGCGGCACGCGCGCCGTGACCGCCGGGCTCACCACGGACAGCCGTGCTGTGCAGCCCGGCTGCATCTTCCTCGCCCTGAGCGGCGAGAGGTTCGACGGCAACTCGTTTGCGGCGGACGCCTCGCGCAAGGGTGCGGCGGCCGTGGTGGTCTCCCGCCTGGAGGGTGAATACGACCCCGCATGCACGGTGGTGCAGGTGGCGGACACGCTGGCCGCGCTGCAAAGCCTGGCCAAGTGGTGGCGCGGGCAACTGGAACCCATTCGCGTGGTGGGGCTCACCGGCTCCAGCGGCAAGACCAGCACCAAGGACATGACGCTCGCCGTCCTGCGGCAGCACTACAACGCCGTGGCCACCAGGGGCAACCTCAACAACCACATCGGCGTGCCGCTCAGCATCCTCTCCACGGAAAAGGGAACGGAGGCCGCCGTGTGGGAGATGGGCATGAACCACAAGGGCGAGCTCGCCCCCCTCTGCGGCATGGTGCAGCCGCACATCGGCATCATCACCACCATCGGCTCCGCACACCTGGAATTCCTCGGCTCGCGCGATGCCATTGCGGATGAGAAATGCACCGTGGCGCGCGCCCTGCCGAAAGACGGGTTCATGATCTACCCGGCGCTGGACGACTACGCCAACTACATCGCCGCGCAGACGGACGCCACGCCCATCCCCGTGGGCGACTACCACTCGCCCGTGCAGGCGCTCAACCAGCGCTGCTCCGCCTCCGGCACCACCTACACCCTCTATATAGAAGAGCTGGGAGAAATCAAGGTCACCCTTCCCGTGCCCGGCGCGCACATGGTCACCAACAGCCTGCTGGCCGCCGCCGCTGGCTGGAAGCTCGGCTGCTCGCTGGAGGAAATCGCCGCCGGGCTCGCCACTCCCGCCCTCACCCGCGGAAGGCTGGCATGCACGCAGGTGGATGGTTTCACCGTGGTGGACGACACCTACAACGCCAACCCGGAAAGCATGAAGGCCGCGCTGGAAACCGTGGCCGCCCTCAAAGGCGCCAACAACCGCTTCGCCGTGCTCGGCAAGATGGGCGAGCTGGGCGAGGCCGGAATCGCCGCCCATGCGGACATGGGCTGGTGCGCCGCCTCCCTGGGCTACGCCGCCGTGGTAGTGGTAGGCGACGAGTGCGCGGAGACCACCGCGCTGTGCCAGGCCGCCGCGGAGAGCATCCCCGCCATGCTGGTGGCCACGCCCGCGGAAGCCGCCGCCGCCCTGCGCCAGCTCATCAAGCCCGGCGACGCCATCCTCTTCAAGGGCTCCCGCTCCGCAGGCATGGAGCGCACCATGTACGAGCTCTTCCCCTCACTCCATCCCGATTCAGCCAAATGATCAATTTCATCGTCAACCTTCCGCTTTCCGTGCAGTTCCTGCTGGCGCTGCTGGTGCCGTTCGCGGTGTCGCTGTGCATCGGCGGGCGCGTGGTGGACATCCTGCGCGCCATGAAGGCGGGGCAGCCCATTCGCGAGGCCCGCAAGGGCGTGCTCGCGCCGGAGCACCAGGGCAAGGTGGGCACGCCCACCATGGGCGGCGTGATGATCATCGGCCTGCTGCTGCTGTGCAGCGTGCTGTTCTTCGACATGACGGACCCGCGCCTGCAGTGCTGCGTGTTCGTGACCGCGGTGACCGCGCTGCTGGGCTGGCTGGACGACTACGCGAAAATCACGCAGCACAGCACGGACGGCGTGAGCGGGTGGTTCAAGATTGCCATCCAGGCCGCGGCGGCCATCGGCGCGGCGTTCTACCTGTACGCCACCGTGCCGGGCATCTCTGCCCTGTACGTGCCGTTCTACGGCATGCTGGATATCGGCGTGTTCTTCATCCCGCTGGCGCTGCTGGTCATCATCGGCTCCTCCAACGCCGTGAACCTCACGGACGGGCTGGACGGGCTGGCCTCCGGCTGCATGATGATAGCCTCCCTGGCGTTCATCGCCATCCTGATGTTCACGGTCACGGCCACGCCCACACCGGTGATGCTGTTCCTGACCGCTATCGTGTCCGCGTGCGCGGGTTTCCTGTGGTTCAACTGCCACCCGGCGCGCATGTTCATGGGGGACACGGGGTCGCTGGCGCTGGGCGGAGCGCTGGGCACGGTTGCGGTGTGCACGCAGACGGAGCTTCTGCTGGTTATCGTGGGCGGCGTGTTTGCGGCGGAGGCGGTGTCCGTGATGATTCAGGTGATGTGGTTCAAGTACACGCGCATCACGCGCGGCGAGGGCGTGCGCTTCTTCCGCATGGCCCCCATCCACCACCATTTCGAGAAGGGCGGCCTGAGCGAAACCCAGGTCTGCGTGCGCTTCTGGATAGTCGCGCTCTTCCTGGGCGCCATCGGGCTGGCGCTCAGCCCGGTCCTGCTGAGCCTCATGGGCGTGCAGCTGGATGTCTCCGCCCTCAACGTATCACTTATTCCCTAATCCGAACATGAACCTCAACGGCAAGAAAATCGCCATCCTGGGAGCCGGGCGCAGCGGCCTGGGCGCCGCGCACCTGGCGCTCGCCAAGGGCGCGGCGGAGGTGTGCATATTCGACGCCAACCCGAAGGCTTTTTGCAGTGATGCGCAGATTCCCTTTGTGGCGGGCGCCACAGAGGAGCACGCGCATGAATACAAGGCGGACCTGGTGGTGATTTCCCCCGGCATTGAGGCTGACATCCCGTGGACGCTGGCGTTCGCGTGCGCGGGGGCGCCCGTCATCGGCGAGACGGAGCTGGCGTTCGCCTACTGCACCTCGCGCATCATCGCCATCACCGGAACCAACGGCAAGACCACCACCACCGCGCTCATCGAGCACATCCTCACCCACGCCGGGCACAGCGCCAAGGCATGCGGCAACTACGGCTTCCCGCTCTCCGAGGTGGTGCTCATGGACCCTGCGCCGGAGTTCGCCGTGCTGGAGATTTCCTCCTTCCAGCTGGAGACCGTGGTCAACTTCAAGCCGGAGGTGGCCGTCTGGCTCAACTTCGCACCGGACCACATGGACCGCTACAAGCGGGTGGAGGACTACTACAACGCCAAGTGCCGCATCTTCGAGAACATGGGCCGCGAGCAAATCGCCATCGTCCGCGAGGGCGAGAAGCTGCCGCCCGTCAAGCCGCGCCGCGTGGGCTTCTCCTCCGTGGTCAGCAGCGGCCAGCTCTACTACGCCGACGGCTGCATCATGGAGGGCGGACACCCTCTCATGAAGCTGCGCGGCACCACCATGGAGCAGGCCCACAACGCAGAGAACACCATGGCCGCCACACTCGCGTGCCGTGCCGTGGGCATTCCCGCGGAGGCCGTGGCGGAGGGCGTGCGCTCCTTCAACCCGCCCGGCCACCGCTGCGAGACCGTGGCGGAAATGGACGGCATCCTCTGGCTCAACGATTCCAAGAGCACCAACCTCCACTCCACGGAGGCCGCCGTGCGCTCGCAAACCCGCCCCATCGTGCTGATTGCCGGCGGCAAGGACAAGGGGCTGGACTACACCGCCATCAACCCCATGCTCCAGGACAAGGCGCGCTGCTGCATCGTCTTCGGGCAAATCAAGGAACAGCTGCGAGCCACCTTCTCGCCCGTCTGCCCCACGCACGTGGTGGACACGGTGGAGGAGGCGGTGGCGGAAGCCGCGCGGCAGGCGCAGCGTGGCGACGTGGTGCTGTTCTCGCCCGGCACATCATCCTTCGACCAATTCACGGGCTACGTGCAGCGCGGGGAATGTTTCCGCGCCGCCGTCGCCAAAACCCTCAACCTCTAACACCATCACCCCAAACGAACGTTTTATGAACAAGCAACTCAAAGATTCCGTCCTCGGCCGCGCATCCAAGAAGCACCGCCGCTTCCACAGCCTCATCAACAAGTTGAAGAGGTATCCTTCCGACACCGGACTGGTGGAGGACACCACCAGCAGCTCCGTCATCATCCGCGTGATTGTGGGCCTGCTGCTGCTGCACCTGGCGCTCATCGGCGGCGCCCTGCTGCGCGGCCAGCTCAAGAAGAGCAACGCCGGAGCCGTGGTGGCCGCCACCGTCACCGCGCCCCCCACCGCCGCGGAACAGCAGAAGGCCGCCCCCGCCTTCCCGGATGCCACGCCCGTCACCGCCACGGAGACTCCCACCAACAACCCCGGCGCCGTCAACCTCACCAACGTGCAACCCGTCGCACCCGCGCACAACACCACGCAACGCACGCAGACGGCCACCGCCGCCAACCACATCACCCAGATGCCCGCCGTGGCGGATGACGACACCGCAGAGGAGGTGACTCCCACCGCGCCCGCCCGCAACACAGCCGCACCCGCGCAGCCCGCGGGAACCGTCCTCGTCAAGCACCTCGTGGCGTCGGGCGACACCTGGAGCAGCATCGCCGTGGCCAACAACACCACGGTGGACGCCCTGAAGGCGGCCAACCCGGACGCCGCGCGCCGCATCAACCTGATTGCGGGGTCGTACATCAAGGTGCCGGTGGCCAAGGATTCCCCGCAGGCGCGCACCGCCGCCGCGCAGCAGGCCGCAGCCGCCGCGCAGGAGAAGGTGCACGTCATTGCCAAGGGAGAGACCCTGGGCGGCATCGCCCGCAAATACAAGCTCTCCCTCAAGAAGCTCATGCAGCTCAACGGCATGACGGATGCGGACGCCCGCAAGATCCGCCCCGGCCAGAAGCTCAAGGTCAGCCAGTAACCCCGCCGCGCCGCCACGCCCGTGTCCTCGCGCCTGAGCATCATCTGCATCTGGTTCTGCTTCACCATCCTGCTGGTGCTGGGAGTGGTGATGGTGGCCAGCACGGGCCTGAGCGCGCCACCCGTCAACGGCGTGGAGCAGGACTATCTGGGCAAGCAGTGCGGGTTCGCGCTGCTGGGGCTGGGCGTGGCCCTGCTCATGAGCCGCATGGACTACCACAAGCTGCGGCCGTATGTGCGGTTGATATGGTGGACGTGCACGCTGCTGCTGTTCTGCTGCTACCTGCCGGTCATCGGCAAGACCATCAACGGCGAGTCCCGCTGGATCAGCCTGGGCTTCATGTTCCAGCCCAGCGAGCTGGCCAAGATATGCCTCATGCTCGCCCTCGCGGACTGGTACACCACCTACCGCGAGATGGCGGGAACCTTCGTCAAGGGCTTCCTGGTGCCGGGGCTCATCTTCGGCTTTCCCCTGCTGCTCATCCTGTTTGAGAAGGACATGGGCACGGCGGCGGCCCTCGGCATGTCGGGCTTCTGCATGATGTACGTGGCGGGTGCGCGTTCCTGGGTTCTGCTGCTGGCGCTGCTGGTGGGCGCGCTGGCTCTCTACATGATGGCCACGGGCAGCGCCAACCGCATGGAGCGCATCGAGGCCTGGATGGACCCGCAGGCGTTCAGCCAGGGCTCCGGCCGCCAGCAGTGGATCTCCATCCTGGCCTTCGCGCGCGGAGGCGCCACCGGGGTGGGGCTGGGCGACGGCATCGAGAAGTACGGCAACCTGCCGTTCGCGCACACGGACTTCATCTTTGCGGAGATAGGCGAGGAATGGGGCTTTGTGGGGACGGTGGGTGTGCTGCTGCTGTTCACGCTGATGACGCTGGCGGGGGTTGTTCTGGCGCTGCAGACGCAGGACACGTTCGGGCGTCTGCTGGCCACGGGGCTGGTGTGCACCATCTTCTGGCCGGCCGTGCTGAACATGATGGTGGTCACCTCCATCCTGCCGAACTCCGGCCTGCCGCTGCCGTTCATCAGCTACGGCGGCACCAACCTGGTCTTCACCATCGCGGCCATAGGCCTGCTCACCAGCATCCAGCGCTACTCCAAGCAGGAAAGCAAGAACTACTGGCCCCGCCGGCGCCAGAACGACAGCAAATTGACCTAGCAACCTCAACCAAACTCTCTCTCCCATGAACATCATCATTGCCTGTGGAGGCACGGGCGGACACCTTTTCCCCGGAATCGCCGTGGCGCAGCAGCTGCGCAAGCTGGGCCACCACCCCGTCCTGCTCATCTCGCGCAAGGACGTGGACGCCGAGGCCTCCCGCAAGTACGGCGACCTGGATTTCCACACCATCCAGGCGATAGCCAAGCCGCCGCTGCTCTCCCTGCGGATGCCGCTGTTCCTGTGGCGCCTGGTGCGCACGTACATGACCTGCGCGCGCATCATCCGGCAGGAGCATGCGGACGCCGTGGTGGGCATGGGCGGCTTCACCTCGCTGCCGCCCGTGCGCGCCGGAAAGAGCATGGGCCTGCGCGCCTTCGTGCATGATTCCAACGCCCTGCCCGGCAAGTCCAACCGTCTCACCGCGCGCTGGTGCGACAAAGTGCTGCTCGGCCTCGCGGAGGCCGCGTCCTTCTTCCCCGGCAAGGAATGCGAGGTGGTAGGCACGCCCGTGCGCGAGGAACTGCACCACCTGCCCGCGCGCGAGGACGCCCGCCGCAGCCTCGGCCTGCCCGCAGACAAGCCGCTCATCCTGGTGACGGGCGGCTCACAGGGCGCGCGCAACCTCAATTCCATGCTGGTGGAGTTCGCCAAGAACGACCCCGACGTGCACTATCTGGTGATTGCGGGGAAGCAGGACTTCGAGCGCGTGCAGGGCCTGGCCGCGGGCGCCCCCAACATCACCGTCACGGGATTCTGCTCCGACATGCCCGCCGCCTACGCCGCCGCGGACGGCGTCATCGCGCGCAGCGGCGCCTCCACCCTCACCGAGCTCTCCGTCATCGGCAAGGCCTGCCTGCTCGTGCCGTTCCCCTTCGCCGCAGACGACCACCAGACCCACAACGCCCGCGTGTTCACCGGGCACGGTGCCGCCGTCATGTGCCAGCAGGCCGACCTCACGGAGGACACCGTACACCGGTTCGTGCATGACACCGTGCTCAATCCGGAGAAGCGCGCCGCCATGGAGGACGCCATGCGCTCCCTCGCACGCCCCGACGCCGCGGAGGCCATCGCCCGCGTCATCACCAACGCCTGACCCGCCATGGCTCCGGAAGCCCCCCAGCCCCACACCATCCACGTGAACGTGGCCG
>JAKSOT010000103.1 GCA_024405455.1 Akkermansia sp.
TGAAAATGAGTGAAACGCCTTGCCATATCGGTTGGGGTGTGGTATAAGGCGCGGCGTTCGATGATTGACAACCAAGAGAGCCTCCATGCGTGGAGGCAGCGCGCCGCCGCCAAGCCACAGGGCCGAACCGTGCTGGATTTGGAGGCGGACAGCCTCCACCGGCACAGGGAGAAGCTCTGCCTCATCCAGTATGCGGACGAGGACGGCGTGTGCATCATCGACCCGCTCGCCATCGAGGACATGGGCGACTTCACGCGCTGGCTGCAGGAGACGGACGTGTGGATGCACGGCGCGGACTACGACATGAGCCTGTTCCAAGGCGCGTACGGCGTGCTGCCGCACATGATCCTGGACACGCAGATAGCCGCGCGCCTGCTGGGGTTCCGGGCATTCGGGCTGGCGGCGCTCGTGGAGCATTTCTACGGCATTGTGCTGAGCAAGAAGAACCAGAAGGCGGACTGGGGCAAGCGCCCCATCCCCGCGGAGATGCAGGAGTACGCCTCCGGCGACGTGAAGTACATGCTGGAGATGGCGGACAAGCTCACCGCCCGCCTCAAGGAGCTCGGCCGCCACGACTGGTTCCTGGAGAGCTGCGCCTGCAACCTTCAGCACGGCCGCGAACGCTTTGAAACCGTCATGGAGGACCCCTGGCGCATCCGCGGCTCCGGCAAGCTCAACCGCCGCGGCCTGGCCGCCCTGCGCGCCCTCTGGACGTGGCGCGACGACGAAGCCGCCAAGATGGACCGCCCCGCGTTCATGGTGTGCAGCAACGACGACCTGCTGCGCTGGAGCGAGACGCTGCAGGAGTTCCGCGTGGTGGAGCCGCGCAGCCGCATGCACGCCCAGCGCGCCAACCGCCTCCGCAAGACCATCGAGCGCTTCCAGCTCCTGGACGAGCACGACTACCCCCGCATCCCCAAGCGCGTGCGCCACGAGCAGGACCCGCATTTCGAAGTGCACATGGCGCATTGGACCGCCAAGCGCGACGCCATCGCCGAGCAGTTGGACATCGAGCCCGCCCTCATCGCCTCCCGCACCCAGCTGGAGGCCGTCTCCAACCATGAGGACGCGGGGCTTGCCGCCCTCATGGCCTGGCAGCGCGCCCTGCTCACCCGCTGACCCGCGAGCGGCTTTTTGTCATAAAAAATCAAATAGGGCTGGACAAAGGGGGCGGTTTTGCGTATATTTCTCCGCACACCGCCGCGGTGTGAATGGCAGGATAGCTCAGTGGTAGAGCAGAGGACTCATAAGCCTTTGGTCGCGAGTTCAAATCTCGCTCCTGCTACTTCAAGGGGCCTCCCGATGTTTCGGGAGGCCCTGTTTGTTTCATGGGCGCGCGGCGTCCTCTCAGATTTCCACGTTTCCCTCCAGCGGCTCGCCATCGGTGAAGCGATGGGGCTTGGAGACCGCCAGGCGCCGCACGTTTTTCAGCGACGGCACGCCGAGGGCATCCAGGGAATCCACCAGCTTGTACAGCTTGGAATCCAGCAGCACCACGGGGGCCACGCCGCCGCATTCCGGCGCCAGCGCCATGCACCCGTCCCCGTCAATCTCCACCGCATCCGAGCGCAGCAGCAACAGGTCGGAACACGTCTTCACGGGGAAGAAGCGGGAGCGCGGCACGCACACGGCGCGCGCCCCGGCGAAGCACTGGATGGCCGCGCCCATGGCGGTTTCCAGCTGGTAGACCTTGGGGGTGGCGGCATCGCGCGGATCCACGGTCTTGACGTTGCGGATAACGGGCAGCGGCATCACGCCGCCGTGGGCGTCCAGGTAGTCCTTGAGGGCGTCCAGGCGTATCCAGAGGTTGTTGGTGTTGAAGAAGCGGTGCTTGTCGATGTTCTGGAATTCGGGCACATCCGCGGCGGGGCATTGGGCCACCTCGCGCAGGATGGGCTGGCCGTCCGCCTTGCGGGTGGCCAGGTGGCCGCCTTTCTTGTCGGCCTCGGTGCGGCGCGTCACCTCCATCACGAACGGTGCGCCGCTCTCCGCAAACCAGCGCAGGAAGCGCGTGTCCATCTGCGCCCCCAGGTTGTCGGAATTGGACACGAAGGCGTACTTCACGCCTGCGGCCAGCAGCTTGTCCAGCCAGCCGGAGCCCACCAGCGCGGGGTAGATGTCGCCGTGGCCGGGCGGGCACCACTCCAAATCCGGGTTGGCGGGGAACTCCACGGGCTGCAGGGTGTCCACCGTGAGCTTGGGCACGCGGTTCTGTATCATCTCCACGTTCGCGCGGTCTGCAAAGCCGTCCTCCGCGTAGCGGGAGAGGTACGCCATTGTGTCGTCCGACGTGGAGAAGGAGTCCATGAGCAGCAGGTTCACGTGGCAGCCGGCCTGGCGCCGCAGGCTCTGCACCTGCCGCACGATGAGGTCCAGGAAGGTGACGCCGGGCTTGATTTCCAGCAGGCTCTTGGCCTTTTGCAGCCCCATGCTGGTGCCGAGCCCGCCGTTGAGCTTCACCACCACGGTCTGCTTGAGCATGGAGGCGTCCGCGGGCCCTGTGTGGGCCACCAGCTCGTCCCAGTCCTCCACGCCCTCGGCGGGCGCAATCTCGTCCTCCGCTATCAACATGGATTCGTTGGAGGTGAGCACGCGCACGCTGTGCCGGAACGCGTCAATCGCCGCGCGGGAGAGCCCCACGCCCTGCATCTTCTCTTCAATCGCGGAAAAGTCCTCGCTCATGGCTTCCAGTATACACCACGCGCGGGGCGGTGCAAGGCATTTCTACATGGAAGCCCGCGCGCGCCTGCGTTGCAGCGCCCTTTTTGCTTTGACTTGGAAGGGTGGTTGTGATAGGGTGTGGGGGCTATGAGAATACGCTCCGTCATTGCCGGAATTGCATCTGCGCTGGTGCTGGGGAACGCCCTGGTGCAAGGGCAGGAGACACGCCCCAACCTCCTTTTCATCATCACGGACGACCACGCCGTGCAGGCGCTTGGCAGCTGCGACAAGGACAGCCCGGTGCCGCTGCCGGGATTCAGGCGGTTGGCGAACGAGGGCATGGTGTTCGACCGCGCGTACTGCGCCAACTCCCTGTGCGGGCCGTCCCGCGCGTGCATGATCACGGGCCGCCATTCCCACAACAACGGCTTCCTCTTCAACGAGGGCGATTCCCGCTTCAACCCCAACCAGCCCACCTACCCGCAAATGCTGCAGGCCGCCGGGTACCAGACCGGCGTCATCGGCAAGTGGCACCTGGTGTCCGACCCGCAGGGCTTCACCTCCTGGCAGGTGTTCCCGGCGCAGGGCGACTACTGGAACCCGCTGATGGTGCAGCCCGGCCCCAACGGCAGGAGCGTGCACCACCGCATCCGCGGCTACGTGACGGATGTGATCACGGACATGGCCATCGACTGGATGGAGAACCGCGACAAGAGCAAGCCCTTCGCGCTCATCGTGGGGCACAAGGCGCCGCACCGCAACTGGATTGTGGCGCCGCGCCACCTGGAGCTCATCAAGAAGTACGTGGCCAAGCTCACGCCGCCCGCCAACCTGCACGACGACTGGAAGGACCGCCCGGACTTCCTCTCCCTGAGCCGCCAGACCGTGGGCTGGGACATGTGCAACTGGAACGACAACCACCTGGTGAAGGATGAAATCCCGTTCGAGGTGATGAAGGAGATTGTGCCCAACGGCATGCTCAAGAAGATGATCGACGATGGCCGCTTCAAGGACCAGGTGCCCGCCAACTTCGACCTCTCCAAGCACAAGCCCAAGTTCGCACCCAAGACCAACTACGATTGGAGCACCGACGGCATGGAGCCCGGCCTCCGCGAGCTCTACCGCAACTTCTACGCCACCCGCACCCGCGAATTCGTCCAGAACTTCAAAAAGGGCAAGTACAAGACCCAGGAGGACATGACCGAGCAGCGCTGGCGCTGGTACATGGAGGACTACCTGGGCGTCATCCTGGCGGTTGACGAATCCGTGTCCAACCTGCTGGACTACCTGGACAAGCACGGGCTCTCCGAGAACACGCTGGTCATCTACGTGGGCGACCAGGGGTTCTACACGGGCGAGCACGGGCTGTACGACAAGCGCTGGATATTTGAAGAAACGTTCCGCATGCCGCTGGTGATGCGCTGGAAGGGGCACATCCCCGCCGGCAAGCGCTCGCAGGCCATGGTGCAGGAAATCGACTACGCGCCCACCATCCTGGAGCTGGCGGGGGCGGACACGCCTGAGAACATGAAGACCTTCGACGGCGTTTCCCTCGCGCCGCTGCTGAAGGACGGCAGCGCGCCGGAGTTCGAGGACCGCCCGCTCTACTACGCCTTCTACGAGCAGCCCGGCGAGCACAACGCCCCCCGCCACGACGGCATCCGCACCAAGCGATACACCCTCGCGCACATCTGGACCCCCACCCCGCAGGAGCAGCAGAGCGGACAGCGCAAGCCCTCCAACGAGTGGATGCTCTTCGACAACGAGAAGGACCCCGCCCAGATGCACAACGTCTCCCAGAAACCGGAGTACGCCCAGACCATGCAGGAGCTCAAGCGCATCTACGAAGAGCAGCGCGCCAAGTACCGCGTGCCGCAGGACTCCCCCGGCAGCACCAACCCCCGCCCCAAGTTCGAGCCCTCCTGGAACAAGTGATACCAACCGCCATGAGCACCCACGTGGAAGCATTGCGAGAATACCTGAACCAATTCTACAAGGCGGAGGAATGGCCCACCCTGCTGGCGCAGGCGGAGGAATGGTCCGCCGCCAAGCCGCTGGAGGGCCTGCGCATCCTGGATGCCACGCCGCTCTTCCGCAACACGCTGGCCAAGCATTACGCCCTGATGGCGGGCGGCGCGCAGGTCTACGTGCCGCAGCACTCCACCATGCCCTCCGACCCCGCCGTCTTCGCCAGGCTGGATGAATTCGGCATCGGCGTGGCGCACAAGGGGGACAACTTCTTCGACATCGTGCTGGACTGCTCCGGGCAGTTCAGCCGCCTGAAGCCCAAGCTGGGGTTTGCGGAGCTCACGCGCTCCGGCGTGAAGCGCTATGAGCACGCCCCCGCGCGCCCCGTCTTCGTGGCGGACTCCGGCCGCATCAAGCGCATCGAAACCGCGCTCGGCACAGGCGAAAGCCTCTTCCGCGCGCTCCAGAAGCTCGGCCACGCCGACTTCAAGGGACGCCGCATCCTCGTGGTCGGATACGGCAAGGTCGGCCGCGGCATCGTCCTCTACGCCACCAAGCACGGCATGAAGGTCACCGTTTCCGATGTGGAGGACGTGGGCAACGAGCTGCCGGACGGCGTGGCCTTCGTGGACGCGAACGACACGGAGGGCTTCAACGCGGCGGCATCCCGCGCATGGTGCCTGGTGACGGCCACGGGCGTGGCGGGCGCGCTGCGCCGCCGCCTGCAGGCCGCCACGCTGGCAACGTCCTCCGTGATGCTGGCCAACATGGGCGTGGAGGACGAGTTCGGCGCGGAGATACCGGAGGCGCGCGTGCTCAACAAGAAACTCCCGCTGAATTTCATCCTGGAGGAACCCACCTCCATGCGGTACATCGAAACCACCATGGCGCTGCACAACGCGTGCGCGCTGGAGCTGCTGACGCCGGACCTGCCGCACAAGTGCATGAACCCGCCGCAGGACGTGGAGGACAAGCTGCTGCAGATTGCGGAAACGCGCGGGGTCGTCGGAGCGGACATCCGCACGCTGCTCACGGAATACAAGTAGGCGAACGATGGAGGGCAAGGCCACACTCGCGCTGCGCATCCTGCTCTCCCTGCTGGGGGCGGCGGCGCTGCTGTACGTGTTCTCCTACCCGGATTCCATCATCCCGCGCAGCCTGCTGGAGGAGGAGCTGGAAGACGAGCGCTTCACCCGATACGCGCTCAAGCCCCTCATGTTCATCGTCCCCCTGCTCTTCATGGAGATGGTGAGCCTGTGCGGCAGCCGCCGCAACCTGGTGTGGTTCAGCGGGCTCATCGGCGTGCTGCTGGCCGCGGTGGCGGCGTGGCCCGTGCTCACCGCCCGCATGCCGGAGCTGGTGCACCCCACCTTCGGATTCGAGGACGGCAAGCTCGCCCACGGCATGCTCTGCTACGCCGCGGTAGTGGCCTGCAGCCTCCTGGTGCGCGTCACCCTGCTCTCCTACCTCTTCAAGTACTACCGCTCGCCGGACGACGAGGCATCCTACGGCGACGTGGACGCCGCCGAGCTGGACCCCGAACACGCGCTCACCGTGCGGGAAATTGCCGCCAGGCCCGCCAAGGCCAAGCCCCGCTTCCTCTTCCTGGAAATCGACGTGGAGCGCATCCGCAGCTTCCATGAGCTGATGGCCAGCCTGCTGGGGCGCCGCCGCCGCACACGCCGCGCCATCATTGCCGGGCTCGCCCTGCTGGCGGCCTGGGTAGCATTCTTCCCCCAGCCCAACCCCAAGCAGGCCCTCCTGCGCGACCTGGACGCCATGTACGCCACCCGCGGCACGGCATCCAACGGCATGCAGCTCGCCACCACACGCGCCGTGCACGCCGCCTACCGCGTGATGGAGTACGTCTCCGCGCACGAATCCTTTGCCGGGTTCACGCGCGAGAAGGCGGAGAAATGGCTGCGCCTGGACCGCGCGCCGGAGGCCTACCGCCGCCAGCTGCGCGACGAGCGCGACCTCACCCTGCCCTCCGTGGACGACACCTTCGAGAGCCGCACCCGCTTCCTCACCGTCACGGACGGCACGCGCTGGGCCGTGCTCTTCATCCGCACCAACGAGGCCGGGGACATCATCAACATCGCGGAGGTGCAGGACGCCGGATGGAACGCCATTGCGGACGAGCTGCGGCGCCAGTATGGCGAGGATTGGCGGGGCGCGTATTTCCGCGATTGACGCGGCTTTCCGCCCCCTCCACCGCAAAAATTTGCATTTTTTCACAAATTTGACTTGCCAAGCGCGCGTTTGTCAGGTAGACTTCCGCACCCGCAGGGCCGAATGGTCCACGAAACATTTACACCAAAGAAAAGGAGAGACACAAGATGAACATTCTCGACACTATCGGCAAAGAGCAGATGAAGGAGAAGGTTGCACCCTTCAACGTGGGCGACACCGTCAAGGTCCACTGCCGCGTGATTGAAGGCGGCAAGGAGCGCGTCCAGATTTTCCAGGGCATCGTCATTGGAAAGCGCGGCGCCGGCGTCAACCAGGCCTTCACCGTCCGCAAGATTTCCTACGGCGAGGGCGTGGAGCGTTCCTTCCCCGTCCATTCCCCCAAGATCGCCAAGGTCGAGGTCGTCACCCGCGGCAAGGTCCGCCGTGCCAAGCTCAACTACCTCCGCGACCGCGTCGGCAAGGAGGCCGTCACCGTCAAGGCCGCCCGCTAAG
>JAKSOT010000104.1 GCA_024405455.1 Akkermansia sp.
GCGCTCACGTTAGAGCCGGAGACCTCCGCGGCGCTCGGCTGCGGGTTCCGCTGCAGTCTGGGGTTCCGCCTGGGGCTGCTGTTCCGCGGCGGGTTGCTGCTCTGTGGATTCGGGCTTGGAGTTGTCGTCTCCGCAGCTGCAGAGCATGGCGGCGGCTGCCAATCCCAATCCGGCGGCCAGGGCTTGCGTGTGGATTTTCACTTTCATAGAAAGAGTATGCTAGTTTGTTGGAATGCGGGTTCCTTCACCCGTCTGCCTATATACCATATAGGCGCGTGCGTGTCAAGAAATCCTTTCATTGGGTGTTTCATTGCCGTGTGTGTTCCAATGGATTTGTGGTAGAGTGCGTGGTTGGTAAGCGACCGTTGGCGTGTATCCACCCCGCACGGGGGCGGGGTTACGTGCCGAGACGTATCGGGCGTGGTTACCCCCACGGCTTACGCCGTGGGCTGGAAAAAGTTATCGCCGCCAAGGCGGCTTAAAGCAAGCGCGCCATTCGGCGCGGTGCGTATATCACTGCACGCGGAGCGTGCCAAATTTTGAGCCGCCCTGTCGGCGTCAACCTTTTCCAGCCCCAGTCGTAAGACTGGGGGGTGTCCCCCTCCGCACTTACAACTAACGCAAAGCGCCCGACGGCCCCCGCAGGGGCGCACCGCTTGCGGTGCGGTAAGGGCGATTGGCCAGCCACGTATGTGGCTGCCCGCAGGGCGAACCGCCGTGAGGCGGCGGTGAGGCAACCCCGCCTTGTGCGGGGTGGATACACGCCAACGCCCGCTTACCAACCACGCTTGTTGGCACCAATCATTGCACACCAATGATGCCTTGCGTGGTGTGGATACACGCCCACGCACAGGGTGTCGCCCGCCCCGAACCTATGAAACGCAGGGGCTCGGTATGTGTGCGGCGAAGCTCGCTCTCGCTGCGGGAAAATCATTCCCGCCATGCGGAGGAAATTTGCCCCTTTGGCTTGAAATGCGGCGGTTCTCCGTCATATTTTTTCACTTTTTACGGAAAAATGCCTTGCATGTGTTATCAAAACATGTTACTTTCACTGCGGCATTAAGCCGAAACATTATGGCTAGAACTCATACAACCTATACTCCCGAGGATAAGAAGAGCATCATTCTCAGCATCCTCACCAAGAAGACCACCATTCAGAAGATTGCCAAGGAGAAGAATGTCGCTCCCACCTTGGTGTCCCTTTGGAAGAAGCAGGCGGAGGACGCCATCTACGCCCGTTTCCAGCCCCAGCCCCGCGGCCGCCGCAAGGCAACCGCCACCAAGGCAGAGGCCAAGACCAGCCTCCACAACTGCCGCGCCGAGGCCCGCAAGGCCAAGGCCCGCGCCAAGCGCCTGGAGGCCAAGCTCAAGGAATCCCGCGAGCGCGTCGAGGCCCTGGAGGCCGGTCTCCGCAAGCTGGCGGAGGGCCTGGGCTGCCGCATGGTGAAGGCCCGACGTCCGCGCCGCGCCAAGAAGGCGTAAGGCAACGGATGCCGTCCGCTCCCGCGCATAGGTGGACTTTCTCTCTCACCACAGCAGCGGGGCGGCGTGCAATTTTCCCGCCGATTGTGTCATCATTCCAAAAGAAGGTGGCACAACGGCGGGTTTTTAGGCATAGTATAAGGCGTACCCGGCAGGCCGCGCATGTGAGATTGTGCGCACCGCCGGATTTGCAGCATTTTCCGATATGAACACAATGATGAACCAGTGGATGCGCCGCGCGCGCACAATGGGCGCCGTGGCCGCCATGGCTTTCGGCGTGATGGCCCCGGCCGTGCAGGCCGCCCCCAACTACGACCAGATTGGGCAGATTTTCGCCCGCTTGATACAAGGCTCCCACGTGAGCCACGCCCTGTTCACGCAGGACATGTACAAGAAGTTTTTCGACAACTACATCCAGATGCAGGACCCGCAGCACCTGTTCCTCACACAGCAGGATGTGGACGCCCTGTACGAGCAGTACGGCAGCACCTTCGGCGACTACCTGGTGACGGGTGAGACCACCAAGCTGGCGGAGGCCATGTACGGCGTGTTCCAGGAGAAGGCCCTCAACCGTATCGCCCAGGCGGAGAAGATGATTACCGAGATGAACGGCAAGCTGCCCGCATTCGACTCCGACCGCAACATCCCCCGCACACGCCGCAAGCTCCCGCGCGCCAAGGACGACGCCGAGCTGGACCAGGTCTGGCGCGACCAGGTGGAGGACATGCTGCTCTCCGAGGTCAGCCGCCGCGAGAACATGGCCAAGCTCGCCGCCGCCAAGGGCAAGCCGGATCCCAACGCCAACGAGATGCCCGTGCAGGAGAAGATGCTCTCCCGCCTCAAGCGCATGCGCTCCGACTTCGTGGAGGCCGACCGCGAGGACATGGTCTCCTTCCTCCTCAACGCCGTGGCCCGCGTGTACGACCCCCACAGCGACTACATGGGCGCTCGCGAGGAGCAGCGCTTCAAGCACCTGCTCCAGCCCTCCACCGTGGGCATCGGCGCGCGCCTCAAGGCGGACGACGACGGCTCCACCACCATTGAGGGCATCGTCAAGGGCGGCCCCGCCGCCAAGAGCGGGCAGCTCAAGCTCGGCGACCACATCGTGGCCGTCTCCGAGGACGGCGAGAACTGGACCGACATCATGTTCCTGAGTATCGACAAGGTGGTGGACCGCATCCGCGGCAAGGCCGGCCAGCCCATCAGCATGCGCGTGCAGGATGCCGACACCGGCGAGGCGCACGTGGTCACCATCACGCGAGACGTTGTCCCCATGTCCGAGGAAATGGCCAGCGGCAAAATCGTGGAAATGAAGGCCAAGGACACCGCCGGCAACCCCGCCACCTACAAGCTGGGCATCCTCACGCTGCCCTCCTTCTACATGGATCTGGACGCCAACGAGGTGCACTGCGCCGCGGACGTCAAGCGCATCCTCTCCCGCATGATCGACGAGGGTGTGCAGGGCCTCGTGGTGGACCTCCGCTTCAACGGCGGCGGCTCGCTGGAGGAGGTTCGCAAGATGGTGGGCCTCTTCACTGGCGCCGGCCCCGTGGTGCAGGTCAAGGATTCCCGCGACCAGGTGGAGAAAATCACCGTGAGCGGCAAGCCCCTCTTCAACGGCCAGGTGGTGGTGCTCATCAACAAGCTCAGCGCCTCCGCTTCTGAAATCTTCGCCGGTGCCATGGCGGACTACGGCCGCGCGCTTATCGTGGGCGACCCCACCACCTTCGGCAAGGGTACCGTCCAGCTGCCGCGTGACCTGGCCGCCTTCATGCCCTACTTCTCACGCCAGGAGGGCTGCGGCCTCATCAAGGTCACCACCCAGAAATTCTACCGCGTCGGCGGCGCATCCACACAGCTCAAGGGCGTCGCCAGCGATATCGTCATCCCCTCCGTCACACAGGGCTTCCGCATCGGCGAGGGCGAGCAGGACTTCGCCCTCCCCTATGATGAAATCCCCTCCGCGGGCGGATACGTCAAGAGCGACCGCATCGCACGCATCCTCCCGGATATCCTCAAGAAGAGCCAGGCCCGCATGAAGCAGGACAAGGACCTCCAGTACTACCAGGAGGACGCCGACCGCGCCGACAAGCGTTACGAGGAAAACTCCATCTCCCTCAACAAGCAGAAGCGCCAGGACGAGAACAACACCCTCCTGGAGCGCAAGAAGGCCATCGACGCCGAGCGCAAGGTACGCTATGAGAAAATGGCCAAGCAGGACGAGAAGGACCTCGTCATCCACCGCCTCAACCTGGAGGACGTGGAGGCCGAGCAGCTTCCCCTCGCCACCAAGGAGGACAAGGACAAGTTCATGGACATGGCCGACGACCCCGAGGACGAGCTCGTTGAAACCCCGGATTTCCCCTCCGATATCGACCCCGTCCTCCGCGAATCCATGAATGTCGTCAAGGACATGATTGATATTCCGTAAGGATTTACTATTTGAAAATATAGGCGCGCATTGCGCGCGGGAATTCCAACGGTCCGTTCGGTGTCATGCCGAACGGACCGAATTTTCTTGCGCGCGCGAGGCGGGGGTGGTAGAATGGGGCAGTAGCAACCACACCAGCAAAACACGTTATGAACATGCAGCACATATTGCCGATCATGGCTCTGGGGCTGGCCTGCGCGCAGGCCGGAGAGCGGAGCACCTTCGACTTCGGGTGGAAGTTCAAGTACTTCGGCCCGCAGGCGCCCGGCGAGAAGATATCCGCCGCCACATGCGACGGCTACCAGGCCGGGCACGCCGCGCAGGACGCCATCGACGGCAAGCCCGGCACGCGCTGGTGCGCCCCCAACGGCGGCTCCGGCCACTGGCTCGCCGTGAAGAACGGCCCCAAGGAGAAGGTGGACACCATCCGCATCGTCTGGGAGAACGGCAACCGCAAGGAGGCCATCGTGGAATACGTGGCCAACGGCCTGCCCGTGCAGGAAACCATCACCGTGGACAAGCAGGAGACGGAAATCAAGGTGGGCGGCCGAACCGTCTCCGATTTCAAGATCACCGTCAACGGCACCGGCCCCAACAACTGGGCCAGCATCAGCGAGCTCACCTTCCGCAACAAGGGCGGCCACGCCCTCAAGCTCCCCGTGCCGGAAACCAAGGCCGGCGACGCCCCGGAGAAACCCTCGTATGACGACCGCGACTTCAAGCCGGTGCAGCTGCCGCACGACTGGGCCATTGAGAGCCCGTTCCTGAAGGACGAGCCCAACGAGACCGGCAAGCTGCCCTGGAACGGCTACGGCTGGTACCGCAAATTCTTCAACGTGCCCGCGGACTTCAACCCGGAGAGCCAGCGCTACTACCTGGACTTCGACGGCGTGATGGCCTGCCCGCAGGTGTACGTGAACGGCAAGAAGGCCGGCGAGTGGGCCTACGGCTACGCTTCCTTCCGCGTGGACATCACCCGCTTCCTGAAGCCCGGCAAGCCCAACCTGGTGGCCGTGCAGGCCAGCAACAAGCCTTCCTCCACCCGCTGGTACCCCGGCGCGGGCATCTACCGCCACGTGTGGCTGGAGAAGACCGCCCCGCTGCACATCGCCCACTGGGGCGTGTTCGTCACCACCCCGCAGGTGAGCGCGGACCGCGCCACCGTGAAGATCCAGACCACCGTGGAGAACACCGGCAACCAGGAGGCACAGGTCACCGTGCAGCAGAAGATTGAATCCCAGCGCAACAACTCCAAGGTGGTGCGCGTGGCCCCCCACTCCACCGCCGTGGTGGAGCAGGAAATCCACCTCAACCTCCCCCGCCTCTGGAGCTGCGAGAACCCCAACCTCTACAACGTGGAGACCACCGTCATGCTCGGCTCCCGCGCCATCGACAAGAAGACCACCTCCTTCGGCGTGCGCAACGCGGAATGGCGCCCGGAGGGCTTCTTCCTCAACGGCAAGCGCGTCCAGCTCAACGGCGTCTGCGAGCACCACGACCTCGGCCCGCTCGGCTCCGCCTTCCACTCCAAGGCCTACGAGAGGAAAATCATCAAGCTCAAGGAAATGGGCTGCAACTCCATCCGCATGACCCACAACCCGCCCGCCCCGGAGGTGCTGGACCTGTGCGACAAGCACGGCATCCTGGTGCTGGACGAGATGTTCGACATCTGGAAGCACCAGAAGTACGACAAGGTGAACGGCTACCACGTGTTCTGGGAGGAATGGTGGAAGAAGGACGTGCAGAACTTCGTGATGCGCGACCGCAACCACCCCTGCATCATCGCCTGGAGCGGCGGCAACGAAATCCCTGAAATCACCACCGGCGACGGCGTGCAGATCAACAAGGAGCTGCGCGACGAATTCCGCAAGTACGACACCACCCGCGCCTACACCTGCGGCGTGAACGCAGAGAACGGCGCCTGGAACGGATTCGGCGACGTGCTGGACGCCTACGGCTACAACTACAAGCCCTGGGCCTACGGCCAGTACGCCCAGAAGAAGCCGGACAAGCCCTACTACGCCTCCGAGACCGCATCCTGCGTGGCCACGCGCGACACCTACTTCTTCCCGGTGCGCTGGGGATTGGGCGACGGCGCGCGCGCGTTCCAGGTGAGCGCGTACGGCCTGTACGCCCCCGGCTGGGGCTACTGCCCGGATGCCGAATTCACCGCACAGGACGCCAACCCGAACGTGGCCGGCGAGTACGTGTGGACCGGGTTCGACTACATCGGCGAGCCCACACCCTACAACCAGGACGCCTCCAACATCGGCAACACCAAGGATATGACCAAGGAGGAGCAGGAGGCCCTCATGGCCGAGATGAAGAAGATGGGCGACAAGGCCCCCAGCCGCAGCTCCTACTTCGGCATCATCGACCTGGCCGGATTCCCCAAGGACACCTACTACCTCTACCAGGCCCACTGGCGCCCGCAGCTGGCCCAGGCCCACATCCTGCCCCACTGGAACTGGCAGGGCAGGGAGGGCCAGGTCACGCCCGTCATGGTCTTCTCCAGCGGCGACGAGGCCGAGCTCTTCCTCAACGGCAAGAGCCTCGGCGTCCGCAAGCGCGGCATGGACGGCGGTACCTTCCACCAGGGCCGGCAAGCCATCGGCAAGAACGCCTACCGCTTCGTCTGGGAGGACGTCAAGTACGAG
Source organism: Akkermansia sp. (assembly GCA_024405455.1). GTDB lineage: Bacteria > Verrucomicrobiota > Verrucomicrobiia > Verrucomicrobiales > Akkermansiaceae > Akkermansia. The sequence goes on from JAKSOT010000104.1 coordinate 6,571, forward strand.
CCCGGTACCCTAGAGGTCGTCGTCAAGAAGGACGGCAACGAGTGGGCCACGGCCACGCGCGTGACCACCGGAGAGGCCACCGCGGTGAAGCCCGTGATTGACACCGACACCATCGACGGCGACGGCCGCGACCTGGCGTTCATCGAGCTGGCGCTTACGGACAAGGACGGCAACGTGGTGCCCACGGACTGCCGCAAGGTTTCCTTCTCCGTGGAGGGCGCGGCGGAGCTGGTGGGCTTCTGCAACGGCAACCCCATCGACTGGACCTGCATGCAGGACCCGCACCAGAGCTTCTTCAACGGCCGCATCCTGGCCGTGGTGCGCGGCAAGCGCGCCGCTTCCGGCCCCGCCACCGTCACCATCAAGGCGGAGGGCCTGCCGGAGGTCAAGGTGCCCGTCAAGGTGAAATCCGTCTCCCCGGAGGAGCTCAACCTCCGCTAACAACCCGCATCCCCCGCCATGGCAGCGTTCCTCAAGCTCTTCCACCGCAACCCCGATGCATCGGGGCCCCGGATGGACAACAATCCGTACATGAAGGCTCTGGTGGCGTTCGTCGGCGTGGTGCTGTACTGCTGCCTGGCGTGCACGGTGTGCAGCAGCGCGGGGCAGTGCGTCAACAAAATCGTGTGGATTCTCCTGGATTTCCTCACGCTGGTGCTCTTCTGCAACGTGTTCCGCCTGAACACCCTGCTGAACCTGCGCAGCCTCTCGCTG
>JAKSOT010000105.1 GCA_024405455.1 Akkermansia sp.
AAGGCCGTGCTGCCCAACCCCGGCGACCTCGGCAAGACCACCCACGGCCGCACCTGCATCGGCTGCATCATCCAGGGCAAGAAGGACGGCAGGTACAAGGCCGTCTACATCTACAACATCTGCGACCATGAGCAGTGCTTCAAGGAGGTCGGCTCACAGGCCGTCTCCTACACCACCGGCGTTCCCGCCGCCATCGGCGGTCGCCTCATCCTCTCCGGCGTATGGAGCGGCAAGGGCGTCTTCAACATGGAGCAGAACGACCCCGATCCCTTCATGGACGCCCTCAACAAGTACGGCTTGCCCTGGCAGTGCGTGGAGCTCACCCGCGAGCAGGCGGAAAGCCTCTCGGTCCCGCTCTGATAACTTCCCCGTCCTTTGCAGATGAAGGGTTGGTACAGCGCAGGTCTCCTGCCGCTGCTGGCGGCAACGGCGGTGTGGCTCCCCTCTGCGTGCGGGGAGCGCACGGAGGATGCCCGGCACCCCCAGGCGCAGGAGAATCCCGCCGCCAGCCTCACGCCGGACCAGGCCCTCATCTACCATGCCGCCCACGGTAACGCCGGCGGCGTGGTGCAGGCCCTGGACAACGGCGCGGACATCGAGGCGCGCGACGAGAACGGGCTCACGCCGCTCATGTGGGCATCCCAGCAGGATGTGGCCGCCGTGGTGAGCCTGCTGCTGCAGCGGGGTGCCAACCCCTACCTTGCCGACCGTGCGGGCTGGACCGCGCTCCACTGCGCCGCCAGCAACGGCTCCGCGGACGGCATGCAGGAGCTGCTGAAGGCCTGCCGGGACGGTCTGGACGCCGTCAACAAAGACGGCGAGACCCCGTTGCTGCTGGCCATCCGCATGCACCGGGAGGAAATTGCCCGCGCCCTCATGGCGGCGGGGGCGGATGTCCTCGCCTGCAACAACGAGGGCCAGAACTCGCTGGATGTGGCGCGCGGCGAGAAACTGCATGATTTGGTGGTGGAGCTTCACAATATGGGTGTCTATCCCCACAAGGAGCGCGCGCTGCTGGATATGGCGCGGGATGGACGCCTGGACCGCATGAAAATCTTCTTTGAGAACAATCCGGATGCCGTGGCGGATGTGCGGGACGAGAACGGCATGACGCCGCTGATGTTCGCCTCCGCCACCGGGCACACGGAATGCGCGGAGATGCTGCTGGATGCCGGGGCGGATGTGGATGCGCGCGACAACGTGGGCATGAGCCCGCTGCTGTTCGCTGCGCTGGAGGGGAGGATGGATGCCCTGAAGCTGTTGCTCGCCAAGGGCGCGGACATGCAGGCGAGCACCAAGGGCGGTTGGACCCCGCTGCTGCTGGCCGTGGGCCACCGCCACTCCGGCATGGCGCAGTTCCTGCTGCATAGCGGTGCGAATGTGAACGCCGCCAACATCGAGGGTGCCACGCCGCTTCACGTGGCCGCCACCAACAACCACTGCGTGATGGTGGAGCTGCTCATCGTCCACGGCGCATCCATGGAAGCGGCGGACTCCTACGGCTGGACCCCGCTCATGGTGGCCGCAGCCTACGGGCACGCCAGCGTGGTGAAACTCCTGTTGCAGGCAGGTGCCTGCGTGGACCACCGGGATGAAAACGGGTGGAGCGCCGTGCACTGCGCGGCCTCCGCCGGTTCCGTGGATGCGCTGCGCCTCCTTGCTGAACGCGGCGCGGATATCACCGCCATGAACCAAAACCGGCGCACGGCCTTGTCTATTGCCTCCGGACTGGGTTATCTGGATATGGTGCGCTATCTGGTGGAGGAGCGCCGCCTTCCGCTCAACGAGGGCGACTATCAGGGCTGGACGCCGCTGATGCACGCCGCCGCCCTCGGTCAGGAACGCGTGGTGAACTACCTGTTGGGCAGGGGTGCGGACGCCACCCTGAAGAACACGGGGGGCGAGACCGCGCGCAAACTGGCGGAACAGCGCGGCCAGCACGCCGTGTTGAATGTGTTTGACGGTGCTGGAATTTCCGAATGACGCCCATGAAACGCGATTGGCAGACGGTGGAACTGGAGACTTGCGATTCCACGTTCACGGAGGCGCGCCGCCACCCCGCCTGGACCATCGTCGCAACAAAATCCCAGACCAACGGGCGCGGGCGTTTCAACCGCGCGTGGTTCGGGGAGGAAGGAGGCCTGTGGATGAGCTGCAACCTGCCGTTGCAGGGCGAGCGTCCCTGGGGGCTGCTGCCGCTGGTGGCGGGCGCCGCGCTTTTCCGCGCGCTCGCGCCTTTCCGCATTGCGGGACTGCGCCTGCGCTGGCCGAACGACCTCATGGTGCGCCGTGGCAAGCTCGCGGGCATCCTGGTGGAACGCCCCGCCGCGGATTTGGCCTCGGTCGGCATCGGCATGAACGTTTTCAACAACGTGCTCTCCCTGCACGGCCGCACCACGGATGTACCGGTGCGCCTGGCGGATCTGGTGCCAGAATGCCCGCCGCTGCCGCAGTTGCGCGCCTTGTTGGCGGACGCCCTCGCGGAAACGTTCGAAGCGTTCGCGGGGCGCGGGGTCGCCGCTCTGCTCCCCCTGCTGGAACCCGCCTGGGGACCATCCCTCCCGGTGGTCGCCATCACGGATGAATCCCGCATCTGCGGCTTCTTCCACGGAATATGTGAGGACGGCTCGCCCATCCTCCGCCGTGCGGACGGCTCACTGCTCGCCGTTCCGGGGATCTCTGTCAACGCCCTCCGCGAACTCGTGTAGCCGCATGTCATTTGACTGGACAATGCGCGGATGCGCGGATATGATACAGGCATACATTCCATGCTAAGGCGGAGCTACAGGGTGCAGGAGAGCCTGGTGCGCTATTGGGCACAGCAGGCGCGTGAGATGTACGGCATCATCGGCGACGACGAGATGCAGCCCCTGCTGGAATCCGTGGAGCAGTCCCTGGCCGCCATGGAGGGCGACCGCCGCATCATCGTGATGGGCGGAACCGGCTGCGGCAAGACCTCCCTGCTGTCCTACGTTTCCGGGTTGCCGGTCATCCGCAGCGGACGGCAGCAGGAATCCCCCTACCTGCGCTGGCGCTATGGCAACAACGACGGTGATACGGTGCACAGCCGCTTCCTGCCGCTGCCGGAGCTGCAGGGAATCGAGTTTGTGGACACGGACGATTGCGCGGATGCGGAGGTGCAGGAGGAGCTGCTGCGTCTGCTGCCCGGCAGCGATGCCGCCATTGTGGTGGCTGATGCCCGCAACAACGGCGAATCCCCTGCATGGGACGTGCTCCGCCAGCTGCCCGTCAACGCCGTGGCAAACGTGCTGGTGGCACTCACCTTCACGGATCAGATAGGCGCGGAGGCCTCGCTGGAGCTTTCCGCGCGCATCCGCGAGATGTGCCGCGAGCAGCTGCGCCTGGTGGTGCTGGTGTGCAGCGTGAACCCCACCTCCGAGCAGGGCGTGGAAACCTTCGTCACCCGCGTGCAGGAAACCCTCGACTCCCCGGAGGGCGCACGCCGAGCCATCCGCAACACCCTGGAGGCCACGGGACGCCTCATGACCCGCCAATCCGGTATCATCAACGCCCGCACCGCCGCCATGCGCGACGAAACGGGATTTCTCTCCGGCATTGAGAGTGAAATCGACACCTTTCTGTCCCACCAGCTGGATGGCGTGGCGGATTGCGCGCAGGACTATGCATCCGTTCCCCTGGGCGTGCTGCCGCAGCTGCTGCGCAAGCTGCGCCGCAGTTTCGGCAGATTTCTCTCCCCTCTCTGCCTGATGCAGCTGGAGGACATGGGCGCAGGTGCAGAATCCTCCTACTACCGCTTGGTCTGCAAGGCCATCATGGAGCGCCAGCGGGAGTCGGACAACCGTTTCGTGGCCTCCTGCCAGGCCCATTGGCGCAGCGTCCGCCCGCGCATGAAGGAAGCAATCGAGTGCGAAATCAATGATTTCCCGCAAGACGTCCTGGAGGCTGAGCTCAACCGCCTGCGCCGCCAGCTGGAGCACGAGCTCTACCAACCCTTCACCCGCCTACGCATCCGCAGCGCGCTGGACAACGCCTTTTCCGATCAGGTGGGCTGGATGCACACCGCGCATGTGCTGCTGTGCATCTTCCTTGTTCTGGCGGGGCTGCTGGGTGCGCTGGGACTGGATACGCTGGCATACTGCGCCATGGGCGTGGTGCTGGTGGTGTGGGTGCTGGGAGCCGTGCAGCACGGAGCGGTGCTGCGCCGCCTGGCCCGCGATGTGGAGCGTGAGGCCCGCACGCTCGATTCCGTGGTGCGCGATGAGATGCCCGGGTTGGTGCGGGACCTGGTGGTGTCCCGCGTGGGCGCGTACCGCAGCCTGTACGCCGTAGCCAGCCAACGTGTCAACGAGTACGTGGAGCGCCTCCAGCCCCTGCAGGAGCGCCACAACGCCATCCTCCGCGAGTTGCGCACCACCGCGCCCCGCATCTGATTTCCCAACCCGACTCACCCTATGGCCGACCTCTTCACACCCCACGGCTCCAGCAGCACGCAGAAGGAGACCCCCACGCAGGACATGCCGCTGGCCGCGCGCATGCGCCCGGAAACGCTGGAGGAGGTGGCGGGGCAGCGCCACCTGCTGGCCCCCGGCAAGCTGCTGCGCCGCGCCATTGAGACGGACCGCTTCTCCTCGCTCATCTTCTACGGCCCTCCCGGCGTGGGCAAGACCACGCTCGCCTACGTCATCGCCCGCTGCACCAGCGCGTATTTCGAGATGCTCAACGGCGTGGAGTCCGGCAAGGGCGACATCCTGCAGAAGATTGCCGAGGCGCGCACCCGCCAGGCCATCCACGGCCAGCGCACCATCCTATTCGTGGATGAGCTGCACCGCTTCAACAAGGCACAGCAGGACGTGCTGCTGCCCCACTTGGAGCGCGGCACCGTCCGCTTCATCGGCGCCACCACGGAAAACCCCTTCTTCGCCATCAACTCCGCCATGCTCTCCCGCTCCCAGATCTTCCCGCTGGAGCCCGTGCCGGACGACGAAATCATCGCCCTCATGCGCCGTGCCGCGGGCGATGCGGAGCGCGGGTTGGGCAACATGCCGCTGGACATCACGGACGAGGCCTACGCGCACATGGCGCTCAAGGCGGATGGCGACGCCCGCAAGGCTCTCACCGCGCTGGAGGTTGCTGCCCTCTCCACCCCGCCCGCGGAAAACGGCCGCATCCTCGTGGACCTCGCCGTGGCGGAGGAGTCCATCCAGAAAAAGGCCGTGAAGTACGACCGCGTGGGCGACGGCCACTACGACACCATCTCCGCCTTCATCAAATCCATGCGCGGGAGCGACCCCGACGCCGCGCTCTACTGGCTGGCCACCATGCTGAACGCCGGGGAGGACCCACGGTTCATCGCGCGGCGCATTGTGATATGTGCCAGCGAGGACATCGGCCTGGCGGACTCCAACGCGTTGCGCGTGGCGCTGGATGCCGCGCGCGCCGTGGAGATGGTGGGCATGCCGGAGGGGCGCATCCCGCTGGCGCACGCCACCGCCTACCTGGCCACCGCCCCCAAGAGCAACTCCGCCTACGCCGCACTCGGCGCCGCCATGAAGGACGTGCAGGAAGGCAAGACCCTCGCCGTGCCGCCCCACCTCTCCACCCCCACCCGCAAGAAACTCGCCAGACTCCGCGGCGTGGCGGAGGAGGACACGGAATACAAGTACGCGCACGACTTCGGGGAGGACCACTTCGTCCCCCAGGCATACCTGCCGGAGGGCCGCGTCTACTACCATCCCACCAGGAACGGCATGGAGCTGCGCATCTCCGAGCGCATGGAGTACCTCCGCCAGCTGCGCGAGCAGGCGGAACACCGCGACGGCGCCAACCCCGGGTCGGAACCCTCCTGACAGCGCCGCCCGTTCCTCCTTGATTTCCCCCGCACCGTGGTGTAGAATGCACGCATGGCGGGAGAGAGCAACCAACTACCGGATATATGTGACGCCCTGTACGACTACTTCGGCTTCGATGCCCTGCGCCCGGGGCAGGACGAGGTGGTGGAGGCCGTGATGGCGGGGCGCGACGCGCTGGCCATCATGCCCACGGGCGGCGGCAAGTCCCTCTGCTACCAGCTCCCCGCGCTGTGCAGGGAGGGCGTCACCGTGGTGGTCTCCCCGCTCATCGCCCTCATGAAGGACCAGGTGGACGCCCTGCAGGCGCGCAACATCCCCGCCGCCGCCATCAATTCATCCCTGGGGGAGGACGAGTACCGCCAGGTGATGGCCGCCTTCCGCCACGGCGAGCTGAAAATCGTGTACGTGGCGCCGGAGCGCTTCTCGCAGCCGGGCTTCATGAATGCGCTGCAGAGCCAGCGGATATCCCTGCTGGCGGTGGACGAGGCGCACTGCCTGAGCCAGTGGGGGCACGACTTCCGCCCGGACTACCTGCGCCTGGGACGCGCCCGCCGCGAGCTCGGCTACCCGCAGACCATTGCCCTCACCGCCACCGCCACCCAGGCCGTCCGCAACGACATCCTCTCCACCTTGGAGCTGCGCGACCCCGCCGTCATCATCAGCGGATTCGCCCGCGAGAACCTGGATTTCAAAATCTCGCGCTGCGACACCCACGAGGAAAAGTACAAGAGCATCCAGGCTGTGGTGGACCAGTGGAAAACAGGCATCATCTACTGCGCCACACGCAAGAGCGTCATCCGCGTCTTCGAGGAACTTTCCAAGCGCCATATCAACGCCGTGGCATACCACGCCGGAATGACCGACGAGGAACGCGAGTTCTCCCAAAACGCCTTCATCTCCGGCCGCGCGGACGTCGTGGTGGCCACCAACGCCTTCGGCATGGGAATCGACCGCGCGGACGTACGCTTCGTCATCCACTTCGACATCCCCGGCAGCGTGGAGGCATACTACCAGGAGGCGGGCAGGGCGGGGCGCGACGGCAAGACCGCCGTGTGCGAGCTGCTCTTCAACCACGTGGACCTCAAGACCCAGGAGTTCTTCTACGAGGGCAGCAACCCGCCCGTGCAGACCATCCGCATGCTCTACAACCTGCTCTGCCTGCGCTGCGATGCGGAGACGCACGAGCTGCTGATGCCCATCGAGGCCATGGCCGCGGAGCTGGGCGGCAGCAAGAACTCCATGGCCGTTGGCTCCGCACTCACCGTGCTCATCCACGCCGGCGCCGTCTCACGCTTCGATGTCCCCGGCACCAACACCCGCGGCACACGCGTCACCGACCCCGCACGCCAGTTCAAGGATTTGGAAATCGACCGCGAGGCGCTGGAGGAAAAGGCCAAGCGCGACCACGCGAAAATCGACGCCATCACGCGCTACGC
>JAKSOT010000106.1 GCA_024405455.1 Akkermansia sp.
GGGTGCTGCCGCCTTGGGTGCTGCCGCCTTGGTCGCTACCGCCCTGGGTGCTGCCGCCCTGGGTGCTGCCGCCTTGGTCGCTGCCGCCTTCAGACAGGGGCGCGGCTTGGAGGGCACCGGATTTTGCAGGCGCAGCGGCTTTGGTAGCCGCGGGCGGGGGGGCGTCCACATTATTGTTCTCCAAACGGTTCTCGAGAGAATCCGATTGGTTGTTGTTGAGCGATTCACCGAGGGTGCCGCCGACATATTTGCCAAAGCTCGTGTCTCCCTTGTCGAACAAAAGATTGTCGCTGAGGATGGGGGCTGCGGGACTGTCGCCGCCGCCGCCGCCAGCCGTGGGCGCAGGCTCCCAGTTCCCGGAGTCGCCGTTGGGTGTGGGCAGGGGCGCCGGCGGCATGTTCCCGGATTCGTCGTTGGGCGTGTATGGCTTCTTTTGATCGGTTGTTTGTACAGGTGTGGGCAGGGGCGCCGCTCCCTGGTTCGGGCCGGGATCCGTGGGATCCTCAGGCGTGTTGTCCGGCTTTTTCGGTTCGGGGGTCGGTTTGCCGCCCGGCACATCGGGCAGATCGGGGACGCCCGAGCCGTGGGAGAAGTTCACGGCGGCGCCGAGGGTGATCGAGAGGGAGGTCAAATCCGTGAACGCGTCGACCGCCACGTATGTGGCCTTGACCAGGCCGCCGCCGAGGTAGGCGGATGTGTTGCCGGTCATGGAGTTCCACGAGCTGCCGGCGGCTATGTTGGCGGTGGCGGAGCCGATGCTCGCCGCCACATCCACCGCCACCGCGGAGGCCATGTTCACCGAATAGACGATGAAATCGCGGAAGTTCAGGTAGTTGCAGTCCTTGGCCTCGGCCTTGGTGTTCATATCCGCGCGGTTGACGGAGAGAGCGCCGGCCCCGGTGACCACGTTCTTGCCGGCCAGGTTGATGGAGGCATCGCCCGCCACGGAGACGATGGTGGTGTAGTCGAAGGCCTCGGTTGAGACGCCGTTCTCGTCTTCGTAGCCGATGGCGTTGACGGCGTACTGGCGCGCGGTGGCTTCGGTCTCACTGTAGAGCACGCCCACGTTGGCGGCCACGGCTGCGAGCGGGGACGACCCTTCGCCCGAGGAGGTTTGCACGGCACCGGAAATGCCGACATTGACGAGTGTGCCCGTGTTCTCCGCCAGCACGGAGAGATCGCTCTCGCCCTTAAACGTCAGGGAGATCTCTATATCTCTGGCAAACTGCATATTATAGCCGTCGCTCAGGGATTTCCAGGTGTCCGCGTAGTCTATGTTGATGGGATCGTTGTTGCCCAGCATGGCGGCCGTGAGCGCCTTGTTGAGCGTGACGGCAACGCCCACGCCGATGGCCATCTGGCCGCCGTCCGCCTCCATGCCGGATATGTTCAGCAGCGTGCTCCCGTCTGTGGCGGTGACGGAGCTTGCCTCATCGCCGGTGATGGTGATGTCTGCGCCGCCGCTAATCTCACTGACGGTGGTCTTGTTCTCGATGATGACGTTGACGCCGCCCTGTACACCGTTCTTCCCGGTGCCGAAGGTTCCGGCAAGGCTCATTTCCATCATGAAGGCGTCCCCCGTGGACTCCACCTCCAACTGCCCCGCTTTCAGCTTGGCGGCGCCTATGTAGGTGACGGTGTTGAGGGTCTTCTCACCGACGATAACCGAGCCGCCGAAGCCGGATGCCGCGTTGGTTGAGGAAAGGTAGGTGGGACTGCCTATGCTCAGGAAGACGGGCAGCTGACCGGCAAAGGACACCTGCGTGCCCGTGGAGGACGAGGTGGCGCTGAGCTTCCCGCCCGCGGTGAGGCTCGCACGGTCACCGATGATGGTTTTCGTGTTCAGGTTGCGCACGTCCACCACCAGGTCCCCGCCCACGGTGATGGTGTCGTCCTCATCCTGCGCACCCGTGCCCTTCATGAGGGTGGAGGCATGCGACGAGGTCATGGCGCCCAGGACGCCGAACTCTCCGTTGTCCCCGTAGGTTTGGACGTATTTGAGGGAGCCGCGCAACGCCGCAATGAAATCACCCGCCTTGCTCGCGCCGGTGCTCTTCAGAAACTTGGCCCAGGCATTCCAGCCTATGAAGTCGAACGACATCGGCAGGTCGGTGGAGGAGCTGACGCTGATGTCCCCGCCGGCGGAGATGATGGCATCCGGGCCGACTTCAACCGTGGTGTCTCCGACGAGGACGGGCACGGAGACCGAGCCCGACACGGCCAGTTTGGAGGGAACACCCACGATGGAGGTCTCCGCTCCGCAGGCCTCTTCAATGGAGGTTTCCGCATTCAGCGTGATGGAGCCGTTGTCCGCGTGCGCCTCGCCGTCGAACAGCAGCTTGTTCTGCGTGATGACAATATCGGTGGCGATGGACACGGCGACGCTGTGGTCCTTCGTCGGCTCCGAGCCGACCATGCCCTGCAGCAGGGCGTTGCCGGCATCGAGGTCCTGGCCCAGGCCGTCGTCTGACGAGAATTTCTCGATGACATCGCCAAGATTGTGTCTGCTGATGGCTAGGTCGAAATCGAAGCAATCCTTGAACGTGGACCACAGGAATTGGCCGAATCCCTGACTCTCCGGGTCTTTGATGGCCTCTGCCAGCGAGGCGGTGTACTGGATGGTGCCTGTCATGGACAGGGACGAGCTGATGTTGTCCACCGATTCCATGTTGATGTCCCCGTTGTTGGAGACGAGCGTGCCGCTGATGGTGGTGTTGCTCTCGTGCTTCAACAGGTCCAGGCCGAACATGATGAGGTTGTTCGCGGGCACGCCGGTTGTCTGGTACTTTGTTCCGGGCTCCGGATTTGACGGCTGCACTTTTTTATCCATGCCGCAGTCCAGGGACAGGAACGAATCGTTGTCTATGTTGCTCTGCGTGAGGATGTCGATGTTCCGCTCCGCCGTGATGTTGACGCTCTTGTCGATTTTCACGGTGTTGTTGTCGATCCCGACGGCGAGCAGCAGGCCGATGGCGTAGTCGGGACGTTTGTTGGTGAAATTGCATCCCAGGCTGATCTTGCTGTTGGTGGTGCTGGTGATGGAAACGCTCACGTCCCTCTTGTTTTCGCCCTTGCCCACCTCCTTGAATCCGGTGGCGGTGATCTGCAGGCCCTTGCCCAGGTCAACCAAACTCCTGTCGTAGATAAAGCCGGCAGACAGGGCGAAGGGGAGGCTGCCGCCGTTCTTCGCAATCTGGAGGCCGCTCACATCCGCAGTGGTGGCGGAGCCGATGGTGACGGAATTGCCCCGGATGCTGCCGGCGTTCTCGTTGGCGAAGGTGACGGAGGCCATGGAGACGCGGGCGCCGATTTGCGGCAGGGATTTGGGATTGGGCTTGTCCTCTATGTTGAAGATGCGCTTGATGGTTTTCGAGAAGAAAGTCCCCGTCTTGAACTGGAACACTCCCAGCTTGGAAAGGGCGTTGCCCACTGCCGTTTCGTTGGCGCCCGGTATCAGCTTCACAATGGAGGCCAACACATCCGTGGACGAGGTGTTCCCCACGACGCCGCCCCAGCCGTTCGTGTTGGTGGCGGTGATGGAGACATTGCCGCCCGCCTGGATGTCGAGCCCCTTTCCGAACTCGATGTAGGTGTTGCCGGAGCCCTCCATGGCGATGGTGACATCACCGCCGGCTTGAACCTTGAAGTTGTCTCCCACGGTCAGGGACGTGGGAGAGAAGACATAGAAGCCCGTCAGGGTCTGCACCAGGGATTTCTTGCGGAAATTGAAGGTGAAGTCCTTCACTCCCTCGATGGTCACATCCTTGCCGATGGTAACCATGCTCACGGGGGACAGGAGGTGCCAGCCGGAATTGGTGAGGGTCAGGCTGTGCCCCTCTCCGTAAATGTGCGTGCCGTCCGCAATGGCGGAGTTGCAGATGGAGGCCTCCACATCCTTGGTCAGCTTTATGTCGCCGGAGAGCTTCACCAGCGTGAAGCCGCTCGTCCATTCCTTGGGAGCGGCGTTGTTGCCGTTGGTGGCGGAAAGCCCCAGTGTCTCCTTGATGAAATCGCTGGCAATGGTGTCGGCCTCGTTGATGTCATCGCCTTCCAGCACATTGTGGTTCATCAAGAAAATGGTGCCGTCGCCGGCATTGCCTTTCACGTTGAATGTCTTGTTGGCACTAGTGTAATTCGGCAAATTGTACTCATCGGCGTCGAGGTAGATGGAACCACCCTTTCCACCCGCATTATCAGCGGATGCATACACCTTGGCTGTCGAGGCAACGGTGAGCTTTCCAGAGGAAACCAGGGAGATGGAGCTGGCTTCTTCTCCCACTGGGTCGTCTTCGCCGCGCGTGGCATTCAGCTGCCCCGCCACCTCCAGCAGCACGTCTCCATTGTTGGCGGGTACCGGTGTCTGGGCGGGATTGGACTGGTCCCCTTCCGGCTTGCCGGCCTCCAGTGCAATCATTCCGTTGTTTTGCACCACCGAAACCACCGTGCCTTCCTGCTCAAGGCTCTTGTACGAACCGGATGTGAGCCTGGATCTCTGCCCCACGCGCAGCGTGGACTTTGTGCCCTTTGCCGTGGCGCTGATGTCGCCGCTGGTAATCCGGCCATTCAGCTGGACGTTGGCTTCACCCGCGGCCTCTGCGGTGATGGAGGCGCTCTTGTTGGATACCAGTGTCAATGCCGTGCTCGTGCTCGTCTGCGTGACGGAGGCGTTCCCGGCCGCAGAGGTGGCCGCAATGTCGATAGTGCCGGAGGCAACGGTGGCGGACTCCAGTGTTTGCAGGTACTGGTCGTATTCATGCAGGTAGGCGGCGTTCTTGTAGTTCACCCACTCCTCGGTGTCGTTCTCGTTCACGACATATTCCGCCTTGCGCTCGAAGGCGAGTTCGCCCACCTTCTTCGTCTCGGTTCCCGAGGAACTGAGCATGCCGCCCTGGGCGATGTCTACGGAGGCATCGCCACTGGTGCCCATGGCGACGGCGGTCACCGTCAGCGCGCTCTTGGCCTGCAATTTTCCACCCACCGTCACCGAGGCGTTGCCGCCGCCCTCAGCGGGCTTGAACTCCACCTGGTCGAGCTTGAACTCCTCCTGGTCGGGATTGTCCAAGCCTTCGCTGGCCAATACGGCGCCCGTGGCGGCGGCAACAATCATGCCGCCCGGGCTGGTCAGGGTGACGCCGGTCTGGATGTCCACACCGGCGTTGCCGTTCGTGGAGGAGGCGAGGATGCACATGCCGCAGTCCTCCGCCTGCGTGGACGTGATGCTGCTGGAGGCGATGGAAATGAGGGCCCCGTCAGTGCCCGTGGTGGCGCTGGCGGTGATGTTCACCGTGTCCGCCGTGATGTTGAGGTTGGTGATGGTGATGCTCACGTCGCCCGCCTCGCGCTCGTTGTTGCCGTTGACCGTGAAGCTGGAGAGCTTCTTCCCCGCTTCCACCCAGATGTCGTGGGCGGTGATGACGCGCGCCTCCACGGTGTAGTCGCCGCTGATGGCACCGGTGATGTCCGCCACGTCCGGGTCGATATAGACGCTGGCGGCGTTCAGGGCGCTGCCGTCCACCTGCACGTTGTCCGCGAAGATGGAGATGCTCGCCAGCCCGTCAGCCGCTTCCACCTCGGGCTCCTCCGCAGCCTCCACCTCGGGTTCCGCCTCGGGCTCGGCAGCCTTGCCCTCCTGGGCGGGGCTCCCGCTGAAACTCAGCCTGCCGTCCCGGATGGACATGCCCTGGGTGTCCACCTTGCGGTCGCCGGTGTTCACCATCTCGCCGAACTTCACATCTGTGCTGACCTTGCCTTCCTTCACCTCCACGTTGCCGGCACGGAGCTCCACGGAGCGCGCTGCATTCACCTTGCCCTTGATGGAGATGGTGCCCTTCTCGTTGATGGGCATGTCGCCCGCCAGCACGGCCTGCGTGGCCGTGGGGGAGATGCTGCCGTCGCGCGCGATGAGCTGCTCCACAAACGCGGCGGTGGGCGTGCTCATGGAGACGCTGCCCGCGTTGATGATGCCGGACTTGCCCACGATGATGCCGTGCGGGTTCAGGAAGTACACGTCGCCGCCAATGCGGCCGTCCTTGTAGCTGTTGAGCACGCCGTCGATGTGCGAGGAGGAGTCGCGCACCACGTTGATGAGTTTTCCCGTGCCGTCCGCCAGGTGCAGGTTGGCGGTGGTCTCGGCATACACGTCGAAGGTGGAGAAGCTGTTGAAGCCGGTGTTCCCTCTCACGGTGTTCGTGTATACATCATACACGTCGCCGCTCTGTATCACTTGTGTGGCGGTGCGGCCGTCGGGGGTTATCATATCGGCCAGCGTTGCGCTTGCTAGCGTTGCAACCACGGTGGAGGCTGCGAACATGGCCCGGACAATCGCTCGGAAGAGACGGCAGGGAAGGTGAAGTTTCATATGCGGTGCTAACTGTGAGGGCAATCTAACACGCTATGCATTGAAGTGCAAGAAAAAAATGGACAGTTCCCGGACTTCCCGCGGCCCCGTGTGCACCATGGCAAATGCACACCGCCCCGCCCGGCGCATGGCCAGGCAGGGCGGGTGTTTCATGCGGCGCCTTGTCACGCCGAAGCCATTGGCGAAGGCGGAAGCCGCCAAAGTCCAGCGTGCTCTTGTTGTCCAGGGTGACGGCGCCCGTGCCATCCAGGTTGCCGCCCAGGGTGAGCTTCTTGCCCGCGCCCACAGCGAGGGCACCGTTGTGCGTGCCGCCGCCGATGCTGGCATCACCGCGCCGTTTGCATGCCACGCCCGCGCGCCGCATGCCGTGTGTGTACACACACGAAATTCCCGCTCAAACGCCCAAATTTGGGGAAATTTGCGAACCTAACCCTCCCTGCGGGGAGAGGTGTCACAAAGTTAGCCCCTCGCGCGAGCCTGGGGAAAGCTGAATAGGGGGGAGCGGGCGATTATTTATATCATGGGGTGGTAGGTAGGCGGGCGCGGTGTGGCGCCGTTGTATGTCGCGGTTGTGAGTGTCACACCGCGGCGCCGCTTGCATGCCGAGCGCCCGCGCGCCGCATGCCGTGTGTGTACACACACGAAATTCCCCGCGCATAC
>JAKSOT010000107.1 GCA_024405455.1 Akkermansia sp.
GCGCGCAGCTGCGCGGTTTTGCCAAAAAGGGACTTGACATCGGATTGCTAATCCGCTATGCTTGTACCGTAAAGGATTGAAAAAAGAACTTTCCAGAACCGTTTACACCTTTCAGCCCACGCGCGAGATAGAGCGGCGTGTCGCAAAGCTGTCGGCGGAGCGAAACATAGACAGGACCTCGTTCATCAAACTGGGGCTCTATATGGCGTGCGGATACCTGAGCTTGAACAGCGTGCGCAACAAGCCGCTGGACGAGGTGGTGGCAACCCTTGAAGCGCTCGCGCCGAAACGCTTTCCCAGTTTTTCCACCTTTGCGGAAGGAAAATGCCCGGCCCTCCGCCCCCGCAGGCGCTAGCAGCCGTTTTCACTTGGCAAACGGCGGGGGATGCGCTATGATACGGGGCGTTCAACGCAAACTCGCCATGTCCCAGAAGATTTTGATTGTCATCCCCGCGCGCTACGCATCCACCCGCCTGCCCGGCAAGCCGCTGGTCAAGATAGCCGGGGTGGAAATGATACGCCGCGTGGCGGACATCGCCGCCTCCATCTGCCGCCACAACGAGAACTGCAGCTATGTGGTGGCCACGGACGACACGCGCATCACGGACTACTGCGCGGGGGCGGGCATCCCGGCGGTGATGACGGCGGAGACCTGCCGCAGCGGCACAGAACGCTGCTGGGACGCCGTGAGCCGCCAGGCGGAGCAGCCGGATTTCATCATCAACCTGCAGGGGGACAACCCGCTGTGCCCGCCGTGGGTCATCCAGCAGCTCATCGACGAGTGGAAGGCGTGCCCGGCGGACGTGTTCACGCCGTGCATCCACCTGGACTGGGCGGAGTACGACAGCCTGGTGGAATCCAAGAAGACCACGCCGTACAGCGGCACCACCGTGCTGGTGGACAAGAACGGCTACGCGCTGGCGTTCTCCAAGGGCACCATCCCCGCCATCCGCAAGCCGGAAAAGGCGCGCGAACAGCTGGAGAAGAGCCCGGTGCGCCGCCACGTGGGCCTGTACGCCTACACGCTCGCCGCGCTGAAAAACTACTTCGACCTCCCGGAGTCAGACTACGAGAAGGGCTGCGTGGAGGGGCTGGAGCAGATGCGCTTCCTCTACAACGGGCTGCGCGTGAAGATGGTGGAGGTCACCTACCGCGGCCGCAAGTCCACCAGCGGCGTGGATTCCCCGGAAGACGTGGCGCGCGTGGAGGCCATCCTGGCCGAGTACGGAGAATTCGAACTCTGATTGACCCATGGCCGACGCCACGAACATCCCCGAGCACATCGCCGTCATCATGGACGGCAACGGCCGCTGGGCCCAGAAGCATGGCGTGCCCCGCGCCAAGGGCCATGCAGAGGGCGGGCAGACCGTACAGCGCGTCATCGACCTCTGCCGCGAGCGCGGCGTGAAATGGCTCACCCTCTACGCCTTCTCCACGGAGAACTGGGGGCGCTCCAAGCTGGAGGTGACCGCCCTCATGCGCATGCTGGTGAAATACCTGTACGAGCGCCTGCCGGAAATGATGGAGAAAAACGTGCGCCTGCACGCCATCGGCGAGCTCTATATGCTCCCCAAGAACGCGCAGGAGGCCCTGCGCGAAGTAATGGAGAAAACCAGGGGCAACACCGGGCTCAACACCGTGCTCGCCCTCTCCTACGGCTCCCGCCAGGAGATCACCGCCGCCGCCCGCGCCCTCGCGCAGGACGTGAAGGACGGCAAACTGGAGCCCGCGGACATCACGCCGGCGCTGCTTTCCTCCCGCCTGTACACCGCCGGCATGCCAGACCCGGATTTGCTCATCCGCACCTCCGGCGAAATGCGCATCTCCAACTACCTGCTCTGGCAGATCAGCTACTCGGAAATCCACGTCACGGACACCCTCTGGCCGGACTTCGACCGCACGGACTTCGATGCCGCCCTCACCGACTACGCCGCCCGCAACCGGCGCTACGGAAAGAGGTAGGCCCTGGTTTGCGACTTTTTAAGGTGCTGTATTTGCATATTTTGCAAAATTAGACTTTACAAAATTGCGTATTTACGCAAAAATCTGAAGCGGATATGGAAATCAAACGTGACAAGCTACTCGGCGAACTGTTGGCGGCGCGGGGGAACGGGATGGTGAAAATCGTCACGGGCATCCGGCGCAGCGGCAAATCCTATCTACTGTTCAAGCTCTTTGCGGAACACCTGAAACGCCATGAAGGCATTACCGACCGCCACCTGGTGACACTTGCGCTGGATGACCGCCGCAACAAGGAATACAGGGATCCGGACCGTCTTCTTGAATACTTGGACGCCCGCATACCGCGCCGCGGCAAGACCTACGTGCTTCTGGACGAGGTGCAGATGGTGGAAGATTTTGCCGATGTCCTGAACAGCCTGCTCCACTACGGGCAAGTGGAGGTATACGTGACCGGCAGCAACTCCAAATTCCTATCCAAGGATGTGGTAACGACCTTTCGCGGGCGCGGGCACGAAATACACGTGACCCCCGTGAGCTTTTCCGAGTACGTGCAAGTGCATGGGCAGGCACAGGACCAAGCGTTGCTGGAATACATGACCTACGGCGGACTTCCGCAGGCCGTTGCCATGGAGCGCGCGTCCGACAAGAGGAAGTACCTCAACAGCATCTTTGCCAACACCTACCTAAAGGATATACGCGAACGCTACAAGATCAAATCGGGGAGCGACCTGGAAGACCTCGTCAACGTTATTGCCTCCGGCATCGGCGGGCTCACCAATCCCACCCGCCTGGAAAACACCTTCGCCTCCGTCAAAAAGAGCAACGTTTCAGCGGTGACCATCAAACGCTACCTGGACATGCTGGAAGACGCCTTCCTCATCGAAAAGGCATCCCGCTTCGACATCAAGGGGAAAAGGTACATCGGCTCGCCATGCAAATACTATTTCACCGACCTCGGTCTACGGAACGCGCTGCTGAACTTCAGGCAGTTCGAGGAAACCCACCTCATGGAAAACCTGCTCTACAATGAGCTGCGGCGGCGCGGGGCATCGGTGGACGTGGGGGTCTGCCCGCTCAACACCAAAGACGCGCAAGGCACCAGCCGGCGCATCTCCCTGGAGGTGGATTTCGTATGCAACCTCGGGCATTCGCGCGTCTACATCCAATCCGCCTACCACCTTGCAAACAGCCGAAAGCTCGAGCAGGAGCTGCGCCCGCTCCTTTCCATCAAGGATGCCTTCGCCAAGGTTGTCATCACCATGGACCGCATTCCCCGCCACTATGACGAGAACGGCGTGCTGATGCTCAACCTCTATGATTTCTTGCTGGACGAATCCGCCCTGCCCTTGGAATAGACTTTAACGCTTGAGGTCCTTGAGGAAGTCTGCGAAGGGGCGATTGGGGCTGCCCCAGGCGCGTTCCGCGAGGGCGGCGGCGCGGGGGAAGGCCAGGTGGAAGAGACGCTCGCGGGTGGTGATGTGCTCCGTCCAGAGATTGGCCTGGATGCCGAGGATGTTGCCCTGCGGCACGGGGTACTCGAATACCTTTTGCAGGGTGGTGACGGTGGGAACGGTGCCGGGGTCGTCTTCGGTGGGGCGGCAGTCGAAATAGAAGTGCGAGCAGGGGCAGAGGATGAGCGGCGAGCCGGATTGGAAGATTTTCTCCGTTCCCGCGGCATGCCACACCATGGTGGTTTGGCGCTGCACGCCGTTGGCGGCGGCCTCGTCCCAAACGATGGCGTCGCGTCCGTGCGCGCGGCAGAAATCCACGAGCTTCTGCATCCACTCCCGCTGCTGCTCCGGGGTGGCGAAGCGCGGATCCACCTCGTCCCCGCCGAGGTGCAGGGGCGTGGGCGCGGGGAAGATTTGCATCAGCTCGGTGAGGACGTCCTGCGCAAACTGCAGCGAGCGCGGGTTGGCCACGTCCATCACATCGCCGCCGTGCAGGCCCTGCTGCGGGAAGTCCGCCCGCCCGATTTCCGGGTAGGCGGCAATGGCGGCGTAGGAGTGGCCCGGCATGTCGATTTCCGGCACAATCACGATGCCGCGCCCGCGGGCGTACTGCACCAGCGCGCGCATCTCGTCCTGCGTGTAGAAGCCGCCCTCGATTTTGGGATAATCCGGGCCTATCTGGATGGTGGGCCAGTCCCAGTCCTCCACGCCCAGATCCTTGCGCCACGCGGCAAACGAGGTGAGCCGCGGGTACTTCTTAATCTCGATGCGCCAGCCGGGGCCGTCAGAGAGGTGCAGGTGCAGGCGGTTGAGCTTCAGCTCCGCCATGCGGTCGATGTACTCCCGCACCACCTCCGGCGGGAAGAAGTGGCGCGACACGTCCAGATGCAACCCGCGCCAGGCGTAGAGCGGGTAGTCGCACACGGCCACGTAGGCTGGCGGGGTGCCGCCGTTCTCGCGCTCCAGTGAGGCGGCGGTGAGCGCGGCATGGCGGCGGCCGGCGTCGTCGTTGGCGTTCACCCGCCACTGACCGTCCCGCGCATCATAGCGGAGGGAGTAGGCGCCCTCCACCTGCGGCGGGGGCGGCAACTGCACCGCGGGGTTGTACGAGATGTGCTGCGGCGCGGGGATGACCCCCTGCGCAACTGAGAGCAGCATGACCGCGAGCGGCAGCAGGGGGAAAAGCCTCATGACAGCACTTGGAGCAGGCGTTTCACGGGAAGGCCCACCACGTTGTCCACGTCGCCCTCCACCTTGTCCACGATGAGCTCGCTCTTCTCCTGCATGGCGTAGGCGCCGGCCTTGTCCATGACGTAGACCTCGCGGATGTAGTTGCGGATGTCCCCCCCGCTCATCTCGCGGCAGGCGACGTAGCTCGTCTCCGTGAAGTCGCGCCGCTCGCCGCCGGGCATGATGACGGCCACGGCGGTGCACACGCAGTGGGTGCGGCCCTGCAGCTCGGTGAGCATGCGGATGGCGTCCTCCTCGTCCTGGGGCTTGCCGTAGGGCTTGCCGTCCAGGAACACCATGGTGTCGGCGCCCACCACGGTGTCCTGCGGGAAGTCGCGGGCCACGGCCTCGGCCTTGAGGGCGGCGTTGCGGGCGCAGAGTTTTTCGGGCGGGAGCGAGGGGTCGCTGGTCTCCTGCACCTGGCGGACCACCACGAGGAAATCCACGCCTTCCCGCTGCAGCAGGCTGTGGCGGCGCGGGGAGGCGGAGGCGAGGATGAGGCGCTCGGACTCGCGCAAGACGTGGTGGCGCTCCACCTGCAGCTCGCGGATGCCCTGGATGGTGGTGCCGAGCAGCCCCTGCACGGCATCCATGAACGTGTGGTGATAGCCCTCGTTGTGGAAGTCCAGCCCCACGAGAGCGCGGCCCACGGACTCGCCGGAATAGCGGTAGTCGAAGTAGCAGAGCGATGCGAACTTGTTGACGTGGCTGATGAATTCGTTGAACGCGCCGGGGCGTTCCGGGAACTCCACGGCGTAAAGCGCGGGGTGCTTGATGCTCGCGCGGTCGTAGTTGATCATGCGGAAGCGCACGCCCACGTCCTGCGAGGCGTCCAGCGGGCGGAAGCCCTTCTCCTCCAGGCGGCGGTAGATTTCCGTGAACTCGGCGTCCGTGGTCAGCAGGCCGAACACGGGGTACTGCGTGTCGCCGCTGATGCGGCCGAACTGCACATCCGTGATGAGCACCTTGGCCGGGATGTCGTCCCGGTAGTGGCGGATGTCCCAGCTCTCCGTGGCCACGGCCAGGCGCAGGTAGCGCTCCTTGCGGTTGGAGTCCTGCACGCCCGCCAGGCGGGAGACCATGCGCAGCTGGGAGAAATCCATGTTGCCGCCGGAGATGACCACCAGGCAGCGCTCGTCCGCGGAGATGCGCCCGGCCTCCCAGTCCTGCATAAGGGCGGCCAGCCCCATGGCGCCGGAGGGTTCCGGTATCACGCGCAGGGAGTTCCAGAGCGCGCGCATGGCGCGGCACACCTCGTCGTTGCTCACCGTCAGGAACCTGTCCAGCAGCTCCTTGCAGAGCGGGTAGGTGTACTCTCCGGCCTGGCGCACGGCCGTGCCGTCGCAGAACACATCGATGTCATGCAGCACCACGCGCTCGCCGTGCTCCACGGCCTGCTTCATGGAAGCCTGGGTGACGCCCTCCACGCCGATGCACTTGCAGTCCGGCCAGTATTTCTTGAACCAGCACGCGCAGGCGGAGGCCAGGCCGCCGCCGCCAATCTGCAGGTACACGCGCGTGAAGCTCCCCTGCCCGCTCATCACCACCTCGTCCGCCAGCGTGCCCTGCCCGCCCATGGTGGCCAGGTCGTCGTACGCATGCACGAAAGTGAGACCCTTTTCCTCCGCGAACTCGTGCGCGGAGGCCGCCGCGGCGTCGTAGGAGTCGCCCGTGAGCACAATCTTCACATGCTCGCCGCCGTGGCGGCGCACGGCGTCCTGCTTCACGGTGGGGGTGGAGCGCGGCATGAAGACGTACGCGCTGCAGCCTAGCTTGGAGGCGGCGAGAGCGACACCCTGACCGTGGTTGCCTGCGCTGGCGGCCACCACGCCCTTGGCGCGCTGCTCCGGGGTGAGCTTGCTCATGCAGTTGAAGGCGCCGCGCCACTTGTAGGCGTTGATGGGGCCCAGGTCCTCGCGCTTGGCGAAAATGGTCAGCGGCACGCCGGGAAGCTCCACCCGCTGCAACGGCGTGGGGCTCCCCACCGCATACACGCGCTGCCGCGCCTCCAGTATCTCGTCGAACAATCTATCCTTTAGCTCGCTCATGGCTTCCTGCGGGCATACTATCACAGGCGGGCGCGTTTTTCAAGCACCCTGCAACTTCCATGCGCCCGTTCCCGACAACCGCTGTGACACACGCGCCCACCTAACAAGCAGATATTTTAGTTTACATTCCCCATGCCGCCGCATACAATACGGGCGACCCATGACGGAGGAACGCACAGATGCCCCGGTAACGGAGGCGAGCGACGAGGAGCTGATCCGCAGCACCCTCGCCGGCAAGACGCGTGCGTTCGATGTGCTGGTGCGCCGCCACAGCCGCAAGCTCACCGCCATGCTCATCCAGGTGCTCAACAGCGAGGCCG
>JAKSOT010000108.1 GCA_024405455.1 Akkermansia sp.
TATGAGCGCCAAGGGTTGCTCCTCTCCGAGCTTTTTTTATGGGATGGCAATGATTGAAAATCGTAAATCTCAAAAGTCTTCCCATTCCGGGGGAAGCGTGGTAGAATGCCGCGCACGAACAATCCGCGCCGGAGAACAAGACCATGAGCGACCCCACGAAATACCGCAACCTAGCCATCATTGCACACGTCGACCACGGGAAGACCACCCTGGTGGACCAGCTGCTGAAGGCGGGCGGCACCTACCGAGAAAACCAGGAGGTGCAGGACCGCGCCATGGACTCCATGGACCTGGAGCGCGAGAAGGGAATCACCATCAAGGCCAAGAACACGTCCATCCATTGGAACGACTACACCATCAACATCGTGGACACCCCCGGGCACGCGGATTTCGGCGCGGAGGTGGAGCGCGTGATGAAGATGGTGGACGGCGTGATCCTGGTGGTGGATGCGTACGAGGGCCCGCAGGCGCAGACGCGGTTCGTGCTGCGCAAGGCGCTGCAGGAGGGGCTGCTGCCCATCGTGGTCATCAACAAGATCGACCGCCCGCACGCGGACCCCGCGAAGGTTCACGACCAGGTGCTGGAGCTTCTGCTGGAGCTGGACGCCACGGAGGAGCAGTTCGAGGCACCGTTCGTGTACGGCTCCGCGCGCGACGGCTATTTCATGAACAGCATGGAGGGCGAGCCTCCCGTGGACTGCTCTCCCCTGCTCCACCAGATTGTGCAGCACATCCCCGCGCCCAAGGATGCCGACCCCGACAAGCCGTTCCGCATGCTCATCTCCAACATCGACTGGGACGACTACGTGGGGCGCGTGGCCGTGGGCCGCATCAGCAGCGGCCGCGTGCAGAAGGGAGACACGCTCCACCTGCTGCGGCCGGACGGTTCCCGCGTGCAGGGCAAGGTGACCAAGCTTTTTGAGTACAGCGGGCTGCAGAACACGGAATCCACCGTGGGCGAGGCCGGCAACATCATCGGCCTCTCCGGGTTCGAGGACGTGGACATCGGCGAGACGCTGGTGGCCGACCCCGAGGGCGAGGCCCTGCCCTTCGTGGAAATCGAGCCGCCCACCGTGCAGATGGAATTCAGCATCAACGACGGCCCGCTCGGCGGCAAGGACGGCAAGAACGTCACCAGCCGCATCATCCGCGACCGCCTCATGCGCGAGATGCGCACCAACATCTCCATCAAGGTGGAGGACACGGACCTGGCGGGTGTGTTCACGGTTTCCGCGCGCGGCACCATGCAGATTGCCATCCTGGTGGAGCAGATGCGCCGCGAGAACTACGAGGTGCTCGTCTCCCGCCCGAAGGTGATTTTGAAGGACGTGGACGGGGTGAAGCAGGAGCCGTTCGAGACGGTGTACATCGAGGTGCCGGACGAGTACGTGAACGGGGCGGTGCGCATCATGGGCAACCGCCGCGGCATCCTGGAGAACATGGAGGCCAACGGCAACGGCCGCACCTTCATCCAGGCCACCATGCCCACCCGCGGCATCATCGGCTTCGAGTTCGAGCTGGTGAACCTCACCAGCGGCCACGGCATCTTCTCCCACCTCTTCAAGGAGTACGCCCCCTACGCCGGGGAAATCACCACCCGCCAGAGCAGCACACTCGTCTCCATGGAGAACGGCATCGCCAGCCCGTACTCCCTCCAGGCCATGGAGGAGCGCGGACCCCTCTTCATCGGCCCCGGCGACGAGGTGTACGAGGGCATGATCGTGGGCGAGAACCCAAAGCCCATCGACATCCCGGTGAACCCCACGCGCGAGAAGCACCTCACCAACCACCGCTCCGCCAACAAGAACGTCTCCATCCAGCTCACCCCGCCCCGCGTCTTCTCGCTGGAGCGCGCCATCGAGTACATCGAGCCGGACGAATTGGTGGAGGCCACCCCGCACTTCATCCGCATGCGCAAGCGCATCCTGGACGCCACCGCACGCAAGCGCGCCGCCTTCGCGGAGCAGCAGCTCGGATAACTTCCATTCAACCAATCACCAACTGCCGTTATGTGGGATATCATACTATACACCGTAGCCGTCATCCTGTGCGCCGTGGGCCTGGTGGGCTGTGTGCTGCCGTTCCCGGGCCACCTCTTTGTGCTGGGGGCGTGCATATGCGCCAGCATAGCGAACGGCGAACCCCATCCCGCGTGGTGGATGTGGGCCATCCTGGTGGTGCTCATGGCACTGGGGATGACGGTTGACACGCTGTGCTCCATGGCGGGCGCCAAGAAATTCGGCGGGTCCAAGGCGGCCATGTGGGGCGTGCTGCCCGGCGTGATTGTGGGCGCGTTCTTCGCACCCATCGGACTGTTCGTGGGGCCGTTCCTCGGCGCTTTCCTGGCGGAGGTGCTCATCATGCGCAGGGAGCTCGGCAAATCCACCGTCTCCGGCGTCGGCGCCACCCTCGGATACATTGCCGGCGCGCTCTCCCGCTCCGCCGTCGCCATCGTCATGCTCCTCTTCTACTTCATCTTCATGTGGTAGGATTTCCGCTGATTGGGGCGCGAATGTTTTTTCTTTCCATCCCGTGTGCGTTGTGGTATATTGAACGGACACAGCCCCGCAGGGGCCGTGCGCGTGTTTTAGATACGATATGCCAATCGACCCCAAATTACTGGATGAATTGGAGAACCGCCGCAGCAGGGTGCTGCAGTCCGGCGGGGAGGAGAAGATTGCCAAGCGCCACGCCAACGGAGACTGGACCGCCCGCGAGCGCATGGATTGTCTCTTCGATGCCGGCTCCTTCACGGAAATAGGCATGCACACCCGCCACCACTGCACCAACTTCGGCATGCAGGGCAAGGAGATACCCGGCGACGGCATCGTGTCCGGCTACGGCCTGGTGGACGGGCGCCCGGTGGCGGCGGTGAGCGCGGATTTCCTGGCGCAGGGCGGCTCGCTGGGCTACATGCATGCGCAGAAGATTTGCGACGCCCAGAAATACGCGCTCAAGGCGGGCATGCCGGTCATCCAGATGAACGACAGCGGCGGCGCGCGCCTGCAGGAGGGCGTGGAGGCCCTCACCGGCTTTGCGGACGTGTTCTACAACAACGTGGCCGCCAGCGGCGTGGTGCCGCAGATTTCCCTCATCCTGGGCCCGTGCGCGGGCGGCGCGGCGTACTCCCCCGCCCTCACGGACTTCATCATCATCCGCCGCGGCGGCGCCGCAGGCATGTACATCACCGGGCCCAAGGTCATCGAGCAGGTCACCTACGAGAAGTGCACCATGGATGAAATCGGCGCGGCAGACGTGCACGCCGCCGTCTCCGGCAACGCCCACTTCGTGGCCAACAGCGACGAGGAGGCCATCGGCATCGCCAAGCGCCTGCTCACCTACCTGCCCTCCAACAACGCCCAGAACCCGCCCCACACGCTGGACACCCCGCTGGACATCGCCGCGGACGAAGGCATGAACGACATCATCCCGGAGAGCAACTCGCAGCCGCTGGACATGCAGCGCGTGATTGCGCGCCTGGTGGACGCGGGCAGCTTCCTGGAGGTGCACGCCGGGTTTGCGGGCAACGTGATTGTGGGCTTTGCGCGGGTGTGCGGCGTGGTGGTGGGCATCATTGCCAACCAGCCGGCCGTGAAGGCCGGGTGTCTGGACATCGACGCCTCGGACAAGGCGGCGCGCTTCATCCGCTGCTGCGACTGCTTCAACATCCCGCTGCTCAACCTGGTGGACGTGCCGGGGTTCCTGCCCGGCAAGCAGCAGGAGCGCGGTGGCATCATCCGCCACGGCGCCAAGATGATTTTCGCGTATTCCTCCGCCACGGTGCCCAAGGTGACGCTCATCCTGCGCAAGGCATACGGCGGCGCGTACATAGCGATGTGCTGCAAGGGGCTGGGTGCGGATGCGGTGTTCGCGTGGCCCACGGCGGAGATAGCCGTGATGGGCTCCCAGGGCGCGGTGCCCGTGCTCTACGGGCGCGAGCTCAAGGCCATTGAAGACCCCGCCGCGCGGGAAGTCCGCCGCAAGGAGCTGCAGGCCGAGTACGAGCAGGCTTTCTACAACCCCTACGCCGCCGCCGCTTCCGACCAGATCACGGAAATCATCAACCCGCGGGAGAGCCGCGCCAAGATTGCGCTCACCCTGCGCACCCTGCTGAGCAAGCGGGAGACACGCCCCGCCAAGAAGCACGGCAACATGCCACTCTAACTTCAACTATACAATATCGAAACAATGCAAATGATAGCCGCACTCACAATGGATGCCGTCGTATACCAGGTGACGGGCATGTGCGTGGTGTTCTGCTGCCTCGGATTCCTGAGCCTCATCCTCACGGCGTCCGGCGCGGTGGCCCAGCGCATGGAAGCCAGGCGCAAGGCCCAGGCTGACGCCGCCAAGGCCGCGCTTGCTCCCGCACCCGCACCCGTGCCAGCACTGGCTGCCGCCGGCGAGCCCACGCCAGCCCAGGTCGCAGCGCTCGCCGCGGGCATCTACGACACCGCCGCCAGCGCCATCACCCCGGAGATTGTCGCCGTCATCGCCGCCACCGTGCGCTACACGCTGGGGCACGACGCCCGCATCCTGGACATCAAGCCCGTGGACCCCGCATACGGCCAGGGAGGCCGCAACAGCGTCATGAACTCGCACTTCCCCGTGCGCCGATAACACCTCTTTACCAACCATTCACCAAACAATAGAAAGAACAAACAAAATGAAGCAACTCCGCATCACCGTAGCAGGACAGACCTTTGACGTAACCGTGGAAACCACCGGAGGCAACTCCGCAGCGCCCGCACCGGCCCCCGTGGCCGCACCCGCGCCCGTGGCCGCAGCCCCCGCCCCCGTGGCAGCTCCCGCTCCCGTGGCGGCACCCGCCCCCTCCGGGGCAGGCACGCCCGTCCCCAGCCCGCTCGCGGGCAAGGTGGTCTCCCTGGATGTGCAGCCCGGCACCGCCGTGAAGAACGGCGACAAGATCATGACCCTGGAGGCCATGAAGATGAACACGGACATCTACGCGCCCGCGGACGGCACGGTTGCCAGCTTCGCCGTGGCGGTGGGAGACGCCGTGCAGGAGGGCCAGCCTCTCGCGTACCTGGCGTAAGCGCCGCCGCGCAGGGCCCGCGTTCCCCGCGCGGGCGTGTAACCAACCAGAAAGAATTCTTTTCCATTTATGCAAGAACTCATCAATTCCTTTGCCGACTTCATCAGCGGCATGGGCATCTTCCAGATGACCTGGCAGATGTACACCATGTGGGGCATTGTGGCGGGGCTGCTGTTCCTTGGCGTGGCCAAGCAGTTTGAACCGCTGCTGCTCGTGCCCATCGCCTTCGGCGCGCTCATTGCCAACATCCCGGACAACGGCATGGTGATTTCCCAGGCACACAAGCAGGTGGTCTCCGTGCGCGACGGCGTGGTGGACACCTCCGGCCGCATGTGGGACGTGGGATACATCACCGCCACCCTCACACCCTTCGCTGACCAGCAGGGCGAGGACCAGGTGGCCAGGGACCTCTCACCCGAGGAGAAGGCCCGCTACAACGAAGCCATGGCGGAGCCCCAGACCGTTGCCCCCTACGTGAACCCGGATACCGGCAAGGCCGAGAAGGGCAAGTACGAGGTCACCGGCCAGAAGAACCAGAAGGTGCTGCTGAGCCTCAGCGGCGGCCTGTTCGACTTCCTGAGCCAGGGCATCAAGTGTGAGATATTCCCGGCGCTCATCTTCCTGGGCGTGGGTGCGCTCACGGACTTCGGGCCCCTGCTGGCGTCCCCCAAGGCGCTGCTGCTGGGCGCGGCGGCGCAGGGCGGCGTGGCGTTCACCTTCCTGGCCGCCATGGCCCTGGGATTCACCCAGGGGCAGGCATCGGCCATCGGCATCATCGGCGGCGCAGACAGCCCCACCTCCATCTTCCTGGCCAGCAAGCTGGCGCCGGAGCTGCTGGGCGCCATTGCCGTGGCCGCCTACACGTACATGGCGCTGGTGCCGCTGATACAGCCGCCGTTCATGAAGCTCTGCACCACGGAGGCGCAGCGCAAGATCAAGATGAAGAGCCTGCGCAAGGTGTCCAAGGGTGAGAAGCTGTTCTTCTGCTTCGTGGTCACGCTGGTCACCATCCTGCTGTGCCCGGATGCGGCGCCGCTGCTGGGCATGCTCATGCTGGGCAACTTCCTGCGCGAGTGCCAGGTCACCGAACGCCTGGTCAACTGCGCCCAGAACGAGCTCATGAACATCACCACCATCCTGCTCGGCGTGTCCGTGGGCCTCACCATGCAGGGCGTGCGCTTCATGCAGACCCAAACCCTGCTCATCATCGGCCTGGGCGTGGTGGCGTTCGCCGTGGCAACCGTCTGCGGCCTGCTCTGCGCGCAGCTGATGAACCTCATTCCCGGCTGGCGCAAGAACCCCATCAACCCGCTCATCGGCTCTGCGGGCGTCTCCGCCGTGCCCATGGCCGCGCGCGTCTCCCACAACGTGGGCCAGAAGGCGGACCGAACCAACTTCCTGCTCATGCACGCCATGGGTCCGAACGTGGCCGGTGTCATCGGCACCGCCGTGATTGCGGGGTACTACATCACCACCCTGAGCCACTAGTGTCTTGCCCGGGAAATTCGTTATAGCGTTGCCCATGCCTGGAGGGTTTCAGGCATGGGCGTGATTCCACCCGCATGAGGCGGGGATGGTATAGGACGCATGCCATGAGAGGGGAAGCGGAAAGCCATTGGATGACCACGCTGCTGCGCGTGGGCATGGGGCTGTTTTTCCTGGTGGTGGGTATCTTGAAAGTGGGTCAGGTGGGCGACACCGCGAACTTTATCCTGCGCAGCGACGTGCTGCCGGAATGGTGCAGCATGCCGCTGGCGTGCCTGGGGATAGCCATGGAGCTGGTGGTGGCGGTGTGCCTGCTGCTCAAGTGGCACTACCGCGGGGCCACGCTGTGGGGCACGGTGATGTGCGGCGTGTTTGTGTTCTTCTACGTGCAGGGCTGGGCGCGCGGGCTGGAGCTGAGCTGCAACTGCCTGGGCACCGC
>JAKSOT010000109.1 GCA_024405455.1 Akkermansia sp.
GCTCGAAGAATCGGCGGTCGTCCTGCGCGGCGGGGGTATTTGGTTCTGCGCGGCGTCGGCGCATGGTGGCGGGGCCGGGGTCTGGCTGGAGCGGCAGGCCGCGGTACGCGCGGTCGATGGTGACGGAGATGATTTTGATGGAGGTGCCGTCCACCATGGCGTGGTGGAAATCCATGAAGAGGTACACGCCTTTCTCCGTGCGGAAGACGCGGCTGCGGAACAGCGGCGCGCCGAACAGCGCGAACGGCTGCGCAAGCGTGCGGCACAGCTTCTCCAGCTCCGCCTCCGTGGTGTCCACTACCTCCGTGGGTGTGAACGTCTCCGGGTGGTATACCTGGAGCGCCGTGCCGTCCTGAGCCATCTCAAAGACGGAAAGCAGCGCGGGATGGTGGCGCACGGCGGCGTCCACGGCGCGCGCCAGGCGTTCCGCCTCCGCGTTCATCTGCACCATGCACGGGAGGTTGTACATGGTGGTGCCGGGGGTGATGCGCTCGCGCTCCAGCATGTACAGCTGCATGTCGTTGAGCGGCACGCCGCGCGTGTCGACGGGCGTTTCCTGCACCGCGGCGGGCATTTCCTTCAAAATGCGGCGCGGGGTGCGCCCGCGGAACACGGCGGAGGCGTCCAGCGCCTCCAGCCCCGGTGTGCACACCACCTCCAGCGTGCGCAGGGAATCCCCGCCCAGCGCGTAGAAGTCATCGTCCATCCCCACGCGCTCCAGCTCCAGCGCACGCGCCATGGCGTTGCAGAGCAGGCGTTCGGTGTCGGTCTGCGGGGCGGTGTAGGGTGCATGGGCGGTGTCATGCGGATGCGGCAGGCACGCGGTGTCCAGCTTGCCGTTGGCGTTGAGCGGTATTTCCTCCAGATGGATGTAGGAGGCGGGCACCATGTATTCCGGCAGGGAGCGCAGCAGGCGCGCGCGCAGGGCGGCGGGGTCGTCCACGGCGGTGTTTCCCGTGAAATAGGCGCAGAGGCGCGGCGGGTTGCCCACGGCGCGCACGGCGAGCCAGTGCGGGTTGAGCTCGCGGCGCAGCGCGGCCTCCACCTCTGCGGGCTCGATGCGGTTGCCGCCGATTTTGACCATGTCGTCCAGGCGGCCGACCACCTCGTACACGCCGTTGTTGTTCCTGCGTGCCAGATC
The DNA here is from genome assembly GCA_024405455.1 of Akkermansia sp. Lineage (GTDB taxonomy): Bacteria > Verrucomicrobiota > Verrucomicrobiia > Verrucomicrobiales > Akkermansiaceae > Akkermansia. The sequence goes on from JAKSOT010000109.1 coordinate 1,142, forward strand.
CCCGGTGTGGAAAAGCCCGCCGCGCTTGGCGCGCGCGGTTTCCCGCGGCAGGTTGATGTAGCCGCGGAAGAACGGGCAGGGGAAGCAGAGCTCGCCCGCCGCGCCGTCCGCCGCGGGTGTGCCGTCCTCCGCCAGCAGGTGGATTTCACCGCCGAACTCCGGTCTGCCGATGGGTGTCTTGGCGTACGGGCGGTCGATGCGGAAGTTGGCGATCATGAAAAGGCTCTCGCTGGAGGCGTAGACGTTCACGTTGCACGGGCCGGGCTTGTAGAAGCCGTGCGCGGCCTCGCCGGAGACGATGAGGTGCTTCAGGCAGTCCGGGATGTCCGTGAGCATGCTGCCCAGCGAGGGCGGCAGGGAGATGTGCGTGATGCGCCGCTCGTGCAGGTACGCGCCGATGCGCCGCGGATCCCGCGCCACCGCCAGCGGCATCACGCACATGGTCACGCGCCGCACCACCGCAAAGAGCCATATCATCACGAACGCCACGAAATGCACCGGCGGCACCGCCGCGTAGCGATCCCCCGCCTGCAGGATGGACTCGCCGTTCAGGCACAGGGAAAGCCCGCACGGTTCCAGGTTGCCGTACTCCTGCAGCACGCCCTTTGGGTGCCCGGTGGAGCCGGAGGTGTACACGGCGTACGCGGCGTCGTGCGGGTCCGGCACGGCGTACCCCGGCGCGGGGGTGCAGGCGGTGATTTCCGCCCACGCGGCCTTGTCCACCACGGCGCGGCACGCGCAGTCTGCGGCAATGGCGTCCACGCGCTCCGGCGGCATGTCCTCGTCCACCGCGGTGCAGGCGGCGCCCGCCTTCCATACGCCGAGCATGGCGATGCACGGGCGCGCGCCGTGCGGCAGGCGGATGAGCACCATGTCCTCCCGCCCGATGCCGCGCGCCTTCAGCCAGGCGAGCACGCGCGCGGAGAGGTCGTCCACCTCCGCCACGGTGTAGCCCCGCGGCGTTTCCTCATCCTCCAGGATGCGGAATCCCGGAGTGTCGGCGAGCATGTCCCGCCATCTGTCCAGGAGGCATGCCATGGTTGCGTGAAAGAAAGGATTGGTTAGTCGCGTGAGCGTCCGTCGTCCCAGCCGCTGCGCTGCTGTCTGCGCTGCTGCTGTTCCACCTTGGCCTTTTCTGCGGCCTCCTTCTCCTGGCGGGCTTTTTCCTCGGCTTCCAGGGCGGCTGCGGCCTCCTCGTCAATCACCTCGATGTCCTGGATTTCCTCGTCCTCGCCCGCCACCGTTCCGGTGAGCTTGATGCTCTTCTCCTCCAGGGCCTTCTTCATGCTCGGGCGCACTTTCTCGAAGAACGCGCGCACGATGGCCGCCGCCATGTGGCCGCCGGAGATGCGCTGGTGCGGCAGGCCCTCGTACAGCGCCGCGTAGGCGAAGCGCGGGTTGTCCGCCGGGATGAAGCCCGCGAACCACGCCAGGCGGCAGTCGTCGGACTGCTTGCCCCACTGGGCGGTGCCGGTCTTGCCGGCGTTGGAAACGTAGCTGAGAGCGGCGCGGTGTCCGGTGCCGCCCTCCACCACGGCGCGCATGCCCTTGCGCACGGATTCGAGCGCGGCGGAGTAGTCCTTGAGCGTGCCGTCCGCGCCCGGCTGGAATTGGTACACCACGTTGCCGCGGGAGTCCAGCACCTGGCGCACCAGCTGCAGGCGCGGCAGGTAGCTGCCGTTGGCAATGCCGGAGATGGCGTGCGCCACCTGCAGCGGCGTGGCCAGGATGGCTCCCTGGCCGATGGCCATGTTGGCGAAGTCGCCCGGGGCGTAGCCGCGCCCGTAGTTGCGGTGCATCCACGCCTCGTCCGGCACGTTGCCCGCCTTGTCCGCCAGCGGCAGCCCGGTCACGCGACCGTAGCCGAAGCGCCGCGCGGCCTCGCACAGGCGGGAACCCAGGTGTGGCGTGCGCGTGGCGGCTATCTGGTACATGAACGGGTTGTTGGAGAGCTGGATGGCGCCCACGCAGTCCAAATCGCCCACGAACTTGCTGGCGTTGTGGAATTCATGGTTGCCGATGCGGATGGACCATGGGCAGTAGATGCGCGTGGTCTCCTTGATGATGCCGTAGCGCAGGGCGGACGCCACCGTGACGGTCTTGAACGTGGAGGCCGGAGGGTACACGCCCGCATATGCACGGGACACCAGCGGCGTGTTCTTGTCGTTGCGCAGCTTGTCGTAGTCCTCCTGGGAGATGGACGGGATGAACGCGTTGGGGTCGAAGTTGGGCACGGATGCGAGCACCAGCACCTCGCCGGTGTTGACATCCACCATCACGAAGGCGCCGCGGCCGCGTGTGTTCTTGCGCAGGGCCTCCTCCGCGGCGCGCTGCCATTCCAGGTTGAGCGTGGTCACCACCGTGCCGCCCGGCTTGGGCTTCACCTGCAGCTCGTCCAGGATTTTGCGCCCCTCCTCGTCGAACATCAGTCGCCACACGCCGGGCTGGCCGGTGAGCTGCTTGTCGAATTCCCTCTCCAGGCCGGAGCGTCCCTCCTGGCGTGCGAAGATGGGGTCGTTGTGGTTGATGGGCCCGGTGGGCAGCTTGGCCTGGGCGCCGGTGTAGCCCAATATGTGGCAGGCGGATTCCTTGGCGGGGTAGTTGCGGATGTAGAGCGCGGTGAGCTGCCCGTGGTTGATTTTCTCTATCTTCTTGCGCAGCGGCGCCACCTGGCTCTCCCGCAGGATGGGGCCGATGGCCAGGCGCAGCCAGCGGCGGTGCCGGTAGTGGTCGATGAGCTGCTCGTCCGTCTTCTCTGAAACCTTGATGCCCAGCTTGGCGAAATCCGCCATCACGCGCCGCCCCACGGCCACAATGGCGGCATCGCTCTCGTCCTCCAGCTGGTTGAACAGGATGGCCGGCTGGTACGCCACCTCCGATGTGGCCATCACCTCACCGTTGCGGTCCGTTATCAGCCCGCGCGGGCCCGGCACCGTCAGCGACATCGTGCGCGCGTTCTTGCGCGTGCCGGCGTACGCCACGCGCGAGGGGTCCGGCGACGACACGTCCAGCACGGCCTCCGTGTCCTTGAGCGGCATGCCCGCCGCGCCGGGGTCGGCCTCGGCCTCCTGGGTGCGCACGTTGGTGGGGGCGTTGGGCGCGGCGGTGCGGTCGTAGGCATCGGCCTCCCCCACGCCTTCCTGGATGGAGGGCACGCGGTCCTCGCCGCCCAGCTTCACGGTTTCCACCGTTTCCTCCAATTCATCGGCGCCCACCTCCTCCGCGGTGTCGTCGTTCACCAGAGCGGTGCGCGGCGCGGCCTGGGCCGGGGCGCACAGCGCGGCGGCCGCCAAAAGGGTTATCAGCTTGCTGCAAAGCTTCACGCGCGCATTATACCCTATCCCCCGCCGCATGTAAAGGGGGCTTCTACTTGAAGAGCGGCGTGATGTACTGGGCAATGTCGATGCCGAAGGCGACCTTGACCACCAGGTAGACCACGCAGAGCATGAAGAGCGCGCCGATGACCTTGCGGATGACGCGGAAGAACACCCACGCCGCGCCGAAAGCCGCCGCCAGCCCGCCGCCGCCCAGGGTGGAGGTGTCGATGCCGAGGATGGTGTGCGGCGCGGCGTCCGCAAGCTGGCAGAGGGCGTGCAGCATGGACTACTGCTTCTTGTTCTGCTGCGCCTCCATCTCCTTCTTCATGGCGGGCAGCAGCTGTTCGTCGTAGTACTTCAGGTTGGAGCGCAGGCGCTCGGCCAGCTTGGTGTCCGGCGCGGCGGCTTCCGCCTGGCGGTAGAACTCCACCATCTTGAGCAGCGCGTTGTAGTCCCCGCGGATGAAGGAATAGCTGTCGCCCATGGCGCGCAGGGCGGCCTGGCGCACCTCCGGGTACAGCTCCTTCCTGTCCAGGAATTGTGTGAGCTTCTCCTGCATGGCGGCGATGTCCTGCGGGGCAAACTTTCCGGTGAAGGAGGTGAGGATTGCCTCCAGCTCCTTGCCCTGCTGCTTGAGCTCGTCCTGGTTGGCGATGAAGCGTGCGTAGCCGAGGGTGTTCTGCGGGTCCAGGGTGTTGATTTCCTGCACCACGTCCGGGTACTTGTAGCGGCAGAGCTTGGGAATGGCCTCCAGCCCCTCCGCCAGGGCCTTGGCGCGCTCCAGACCTTGCAGGCCCTGCGCCTTGGTGAAGGCGGCGTCGCGTGCGGCGCGCAGCTGCTGCACCTTGTCCAGCTCCGCCACGTACTCCTGCACGGTCTGGCGGGGGCTGGCGATGACGCCGAAGGGCTTGCCGTTCTCGTCATGCACCACCACGGTGGGGAAGCCGCCGGTGATGTTGTAGGAGGCGAGCAGGGCCTCGTTGGCGTCCAGCTGCTCCTTGGGCATGGCGGCCACGGCCTCCGGCAGCCGCGGGAACACCACCTCCACCAGGAGGTAGCCGTCCTTCGTCAGCTTGTCGAACTCCGGGGAGTCGAATATCTTGGTGCGCAGGTAGATGCAGGGCGGGCACCATTCCTTGCCGGTGAAATCCAGCAGGATGGTGCGGTGCTGCGCCTGCGCCACGGGGATGGCGGCCTCCAGGCTCGGGGCTTCCGGCAATGCCGCCGCAAGCCCCGCCGCCCAGATGGCGCCGATGATGCTCAGCGTGGTTTTCATGTTATGATGGTGTGTGGTTTTTGATGGCGGTTAGCCCTTCATGCCGGTGATGGTGCCGTCCGCCTCCACCTTGATGGCCTTGGCGGAGGGTTCCTTCGGCAGCGCCGGCATGCGCAGGATGTCCCCGGTGAGCGCCACCAGGAAGCCCGCGCCGTTCGCAATCTCGAAGTCGCGCACGGTGATGACGAATCCCTTGGGGCGGCCCACCACGGTGGCGTCGTCGCTCAGCGAGTTCTGGGTCTTGGCCATGCAGACGGGCAGGTTGGTGAGGCCGTTGCGCTCCATGAGGTCCAGCTTCTTGAGCGCGGCCTTGGTGAGTACCACGCCGTCCGCGCCGTAGATCTTGCGCGCGATGGTCTCCATGCGCTCCTTGACGGGGATGTCCAGCCCGTAGAGGCACTTGAAGGGCGGGTTGTTCGCCTTGTCGATGCTCTCCACCACGGTGGTGGCGAGCTCCCTGGCACCCTGACCGCCCTCGCCGAAGACGTTGGCCACGGCGCAGCCCACGCCCATCTCCGCGCAGAGTTTCTTCACCTCGGCAATCTCCTCCTCGGTGTCGGTGGCGGCGAAGAGGTTGATGGCCACGGTGACCGGGCGGTTGTACAGCTTGGCGCTGGTGATGTGTGCGGCGAGGTTTTCCAAGCCCTTGCGCACGGCCTCCACGTTGGGGGGATCAAGCTCCTTCTTGTTGACGCCGCCGTGCATCTTGAGCGCGCGGATGGTGGCCACGATGACGATGGCATCCGGCGAGAGCCCGCTCTGGCGGCACTTGATGTCCAGGAACTTCTCCGCACCCAGGTCGAACGCGAAGCCGGCCTCCGTCACGGTGTACTCGCTGCAGGCCAGCGCCAGGCGCGTGGCCAGCACGGAGTTGCACCCGTGCGCGATGTTGGCGAACGGACCGCCGTGCACGAATGCGGGCACACCCTCCAGGC
>JAKSOT010000011.1 GCA_024405455.1 Akkermansia sp.
CCGCCTGCTGCAGGTCCTTGTCCACGGTGTCGCCTGTCTCGTAGCATTCGCCGAGTTGGAACTGCGCCTCTGCATCGCCATGATACTCCGCCTTGAGACGGAGCACGTCTATCTTCGTGAATATCATATCTATAGGGTGTTGGGTTAAGTTCGGGAGGGCGTGCCTCCCTTCTTCGGGGTAGGCGCACATTATAGCGCATTTCCCCCGAATTGGCAAGCTCCGCGCGTGGCATGCCGGGACAGGCGGGCACAAAAAACGCCCGGCGGGATGCCGGACGTTTTTTGCGAGTAGGGCTACAGGGACTCGAACCCCGAATAGCGGTGCCAGAAACCGATGTGTTGCCAATTACACCATAGCCCTGTGCAGGTTGGAACGGGCGGAGTATACGCAGGGTGCGCGGGGTTGTCAAGAGATTTCAGAAGAAATTTTCGGCATTTCGGGAATTCGCCCGTTTCAGAGGAGGGCGGCGGCGGCTTCGGCGCAGCGGCGGCCGTCCAATGCGGCGGAGACGATGCCTCCGGCGAATCCGGCGCCCTCACCGCAGGGGAAGAGCATCTCCAGATCCGGGCTTTGCAGGGAATCCGGATTGCGGGGGATGCGCACGGGGGAGCTGGTGCGCGTCTCGCAGCCGATGAGCAGGGCGTCCTCCCCGGCGAACCCGCGGAGCTTGCGGTTGAAGAGGAGCAGGCCCTCCTGCATGCGCTCCGCAATGCCGCGCGGCAGCAGGGCGTGGAGATCCCACGTGGAGATGCCGGGGTGGTAGCTGGTGGAGGGAAGTATTTGCGAGACGCGGCGGGCGAGGAAATCCACTACACGCTGTGCAGGTGCTTTCATCATGCCGCCCCCGGCGCGGGAGGCGGCGGTCTCCAGCGCCTTCTGGAAGGCGATGCCGGAGAGCGCGCCGTGCTCCGGCAGGAAATCATCCGTGTCCTCCGGCTCCACGGTGACCACGAAACCGGAGTTGGCGAAGGGGGAGTTTCTGCGTGAGAGGGACATGCCGTTGACCACCACCTCGTCGTTCTCCGTGGCGGCGGGCACGATGAACCCGCCGGGGCACATGCAGAAGGAGTGCACGCCGCGCCCGCGTATCTTGGTGGCCAGGGTGTAGCTGGCGGCGGGGAGGGCGTCCGGGCGGGGCTGGCCGGGGCGCAGGTGGTACTGCGCGGCGTCCACCAGCGCCTGAGGGTGCTCGATGCGCACGCCCACGGCAAAGGGCTTGCGCTCCAGCCGCACGCCCTCCGCCTGCAGCATGCGGTACACATCCCGCGCGCTGTGCCCGGTGGCCAGGATGACCGCGTCCCCGGCAATCTCCGCGCCGTCTGCGGTGCGCACGCCGCGCACGCGGCGGCCGTCCGCGGATTTGAGAAGGCCGACCACGCGCGACTGGAAATGCACCTCTCCCCCGGCTTCCAGGATGGAGGCGCGCATGGCCTTGATGATGTTGGGGAGGCGGTTGGAGCCGATGTGCGGGTGGGCGTCCGTGAGGATTTCCGGTGCGGCGCCGTGTGCCACGAAGGTTTCGTACACCTCCATGACGGGGCCGCGCTTGGTGGCGCGGGTGAAGAGCTTTCCGTCGGAGAACGTGCCGGCGCCGCCCTCGCCGAAGCAGTAGTTGGAATCCTCCACCACGTAGCCCCGGCAGTTGACGGGCTGCAAATCAAAGCGGCGGGCGGACACGTCCTTGCCGCGCTCCACCACCACGGGTTTCAGCCCCAGCTCCAGGCAGCGCAGCGCCGCGAACAACCCGCCCGGCCCGCTGCCCACGATGACCACGCGCCTGGCATCCGCCGCCACGGGCGCGTAGTGCCGCTGCGGCGGCTCGTAGGGCGGCAGCGGCTCGTCTATGCCCACCAGCAGGCGCAGTTGCTTGCAGACGGGGCGGCGGCGGGCGTCGATGCTCTCCTTGACCAGCCGCATGCCGAGCACGCGTTTGGGGGAGATTTGGAGGGATTGCGCCACGGCCTTTCGGCGCGCGTCCTCACGCAGGGATGCGGCAAGCGGCAGGTGGATGTCCAGCTCCTGAATCATGCCGGCGGGTGGCGCGGGGAATATAAATCAATTGCAGCAGTCGTCCAGCAGCTCGTCCAGACGGTACGTCATTTCCGCCAGGGCGGCGCGGCCGTCGCTTTCCGGGAGCATCCACAGCACCTCGCGCGCCTCCGCGGTGCGCGCGCGGCCTTCGTCCGCGGAAAGGCGGATGGCCTCGTGGAAGGCATCGGTCCCGCGCAGGCGGGTGAAGTCGATTTCCTCGCGCTTCTCCACGCAGCCGCGCACGTAGTCGGCCACGTCGTCTCTGCTGGATTCCATGAGGAAGAAGACGGGGAGGGTGAGCTTGCCCTTGGCGGCGTCCGTGCCGAGGGTCTTTCCGGCCACGTCCTCGCTGCCGGTGAGGTCCAGGCAGTCGTCGTAGATTTGGTAGGCGATGCCCAGCAGGGTGCCCATGCGCTCCAGGTGGTCCACCATCTCGTCGTCCATCCCCTGCAGCATGGCGGCGCCGCTCATGGCCATGGCAAAGAGCGTGGCCGTCTTCTTGCGGATGAGCTCGTAGTAGTCGGCGCGGGTCATCTCCATGTCCCACAGGCGTGTGGACTGCTCCACCTCGCCCTCGCACAGGTCGCGCGTGCCCAGGGAGAGGCGGCGGATGAATTTCATGTCGCCCAGCTCGCTGCCCATCACCATGGCCTGCGCCAGCAGGGAATCCCCCAGCAGCACCGCAAGCTCGTTGCCCCACAGCGCGTTCGGCGTCGCCTCGTCGCGCCGCGTGTCCGCCTTGTCCAGAACGTCGTCATGCACCAGGGATGCCATGTGCAGCATCTCCAGCATGGCGGCGAAGGTGATGTGCCTCTCTGTGACGCCGCCGGTGGAGGCGGCGGTGAGCAGCACCAGCCCCGGGCGGATGAGCTTGCCGCGGCCGCGGCACACGCGCTCCAGGTACGGGCGCACATGCGGGCCGAAAGGCTCCACCTGCCGCGCGATGACGGAGCGCACCTTGTCCAGCTCATCGCGGATGAGCTTCAGGTGTTCCCTCTTGTCGCGCAGCTTGTTGAAGAATGAAAAGGCCATGGCCCTGAAAACGGGTGGCACGGATTGTACCAGAAACCCGCCCGCTTGGCAATCCCAACATTTTTGCAGCGTTTCCAGTGCGTACACACAGAGAGCCCCATCTGCACAGGCGGATGGGGCTCTCCGGAAGGTTGAATGCGAGGGAAAATCAATAGGCGGTGCGGCGCTGGTAGAGGCCCTTGGCGTAGCTGCGCTCGTTGACGAAATCCTTCATCGTCTTGCCTTGGGCGCGGTACTCGCCGCCAATGGTCAGCAGCTCACCCATCTTCTTGGCCCAAAGCTGCAGGTTGGCGTCCGCCGCGCCGCCGCGCTTGTAGGCGTTGGCGCTGTAGAGGCGGGCCTTGGCTCGGTTGGAATCCTTGAACGCCATGAGCAGGCGCCCGGTCTTCACGTCGCGTATCGTGCCCTCAATGCAGATATCGCCTTCTGCAAAGTTGGACACCACGGAGGACACTCCGGGCACCGGAATGAAGTAGCCGCCCACCTCGGACGCCACACGCAGGCCGGGGCGCTGGGTGCGGAAGCGCACGATGGAGAAATCCATGCGCAGGGTGGCGTTCTCCGGAGAGCTCGCAAGCGTCCACCTGTTGATGAGCTTGTTGGTGCTGATGGATGCGGAGATGGCCTTGGTCAGGTAATCGTGCATCTGCTGCTTCATGAGCGGAACGTACTCCTCATGCCCCTCTTCCACCAGGTGCATATCCAGCGGGGCAATGTAGATGCTGCCCACGGCGGGGGCGTCGTACGGCACATCCGGCAACCAGTAGCCGTCCACAGCCACCTTGAGGGAGTGGGTGAGCGGCACATCGTAGAGCCCGCTTTCCGATTTCAGCTTGGATTGCGAGAAGCTGCACGATGCCAGCAGCATGGCTGCCCCCAACAGAACGAGATGGAACGTCTTGAACATAACGGCAGTATACCGCGCGCACGCGCCGTGTCAAGGTGCTAATCTCACCAGGGGAAACGGATGCGTGCGCACAAACGCGTTGCCATGAGCGGGAAATGCTGGTAGTATTTATGCACCCACGCGGGTACACGCCCGCGAACAACCTTTCATCACCATGAAAACCGCCACACTTGCACTCGTATCCCTGGGAATGGCCGGACTGCTGCTGTGCTCCTGCGACAACAAGGACGCAGCCGCCGCGGCAAGCGCCGCGCAGCAGGAAGACGCCGTCTCCGTGTTCCGCATCCTGCCCCACAAGGTATTGGACTCGGAAGACTGGTTCAGCACGCTGGCGGGGGACGGCACCGTGCACATCCACCCGCGTGTCAAGGGCACGCTGCTGGGCTATGAATACGAGAAGGGTTCCCTGGTGAAGAAGGGAGACGTGCTATTCCGCATAGACCCCGTGACCTTCCAAGCCGGCCTGGAGCGCGCGCAGGCCAACCTGCAAGCGGCGGAGGCCGCGGTGGCCACCGGCAAGGCTGACGAGCTGCGCTGCCGCAAGGATTTCGAGCGCAACGAGAAACTGAGCCCCTCCGGGGCCATCTCCAAGCGGGAGCTGGAAGCATCGCGCCACGCGCTGCAGGCGGCGGAGGCCACCGTGCGCAAGGCGGAGGCCCGGGTGGAATTCAACCGCGCCGCCGTCAAGCAGGCGGAGCTTGATTTGGAGCGCACCGTCATCCGGGCTCCCAAAGACGGGCTCATCGGCACCCCCACCGCCTCCGCAGGCGACACCGTGGGGCCGGAAACCAAGCTGGCCTCCATGTACAACGCCACCCCGCTCAACGTGGTGTTCCACTTCAGCAGCGAGCGCCTGGTGCGCCTGTTCCACAAGTACGAGCTGGCGGAGGCGGACTACTCCGGGCTCGCCAAATTCCAACTTGTCCTGGAGGACGGCACCATCTACCGCCACCCCGGCAAGATCCACGCCATCAACAACTCCATCGGCGAGAACGGCATGGTCAAGGTGGAGGGCGATGTGCCCAACACCGAGCTGGAGCTGCGCCCCGGCATGACCGTGCGCGTGCGCATGACCATAGACGAACGGGAGGTGCTGCTCGTGCCGCAGGATGCCGTCATCTCCCAAATGCTCAACACCTTTGTGCTGGCTGTGGACAAGCAGGGCGTGCCGCACCTCATCCCCGTGCGCCGCGACGGCGAGTACGAGGTGGCCATCCAAGAGGAGGGCGGCTATACCTCCACACAAAAGCTCGTGGCCGTGGCCGGGCTTCAGAAGCCCCTCGCGGATTCCCTCAAGGAAATAGGCTACGACAACCCGGCGGACGCCCCCGTGGTGGCGGACCCGATCAACGGCGTGCGCGCCATTGCCGTGTCCTCGGCCAACAGCCGCCGCGCCAAGGACACCGCCCCCGCAACCTTGAAGACCGCACCGCGCAGCTTCAAGCCCGTCATCACCCCGGAAATTCGCCAGGCCGCGGAATCCCTGCTCAGGGACGACGACGCCTCCGCAACCAGCGCGGCGCAGCCCACCCTGCCGCCCTTCCCCGTGAAAGTGGCCCCGCTCGTGCGCCGCGACGTGGATATCAACGAGGAATGGTACGGAACCATCAATGGACGGGACGAGGCGGAACTGCGCCCCAACATCTCCGGCATCCTGGAGGGAGACACCATCAAGGCCGGAAGCCTGGTGAAGAAGGGAGACAAGCTCATCCAGATCGAGGCACGGGACTTCGAGATAGCGGTGGAGGAAGCCAAGGCCACCCTGGAAGCTGCGCGCGCCGGCAAGGCCCAGGCGGAAGCGGCGCTCGCCATGGCCAGGGATGATGCAGAGCGCTACCACGCCATGCAGAAGAGCTCCCCCGGCGCCATCTCCGAGAAAACCGTGACGGATGCCGAGCTGGCCGTTGTCTCTGCCGAAGCCGCCGTTACCAGCGCAGAGGCGGATATCGCCCAGGCCCGGGCCGCGCTCCATATCGCGGAAATAGATTTGGGGTACACCACCATCACCGCGCCGTTCGACGGACGCATCAGCTTTGGCATGGGTGACACCGGCAGCATGGTCTCCCCCGCCACCGCCAAGCCGCTGGCCGTGCTCACCTCCACCAATCCCATGGAGGTGCGTTTCAACGTGAGCGGCTCCCACGCCCTGCGCGGACTGCGCAAGGCCATGCAGAACCCGAACGACGATACGGGTGACATCACCTTCGACATCATCCTGGAGGACGGCGTGGTCCACCCTTACAAGGGCGTTGCCACCGGAATCGACAACCAGCTCAACGAGGCCACCGGCACCCTGCAGGTCATCGGTGAGGTGGAGAACCCGGATGCCATGCTGCGCTCCGGCATGCCCGTGACTGTGCGCGCCGTGCAGGAGACCATCAAGGGTGCCTGGCTGGTGCCCGCACGCGCGCCGCTCTGCGTGGGAGACAATACATACCTGCTGCTGTTGCAGAAGAACAATGCGCCGTTCATGGTGCCCGTGGCGCTGCGCAGCATGGTGACCATCCCCGCCAAGGATGCCTCCGGCAAGGAGGTGGTGCAGCCCATGCAGGTGGTGGAGCCCGACCACGCCGCGCTGGGCGCCCTGCTGCTGATTGCCCACAAGGTGGACAACCTGGGCACCCTGCTGCTGCAAGAGGAAAAGGTGAAGGACTGGAAGGAGCTCGCCCTGAAGTACGACCCGGAACTCACCGCGGAGGGCTTCGACAAGGCGTATGCGGAGAGCGGCATACTCTCCCAACGCGAGTTTGTGCTGCGCCGCGCCAACGCCAGGGACGAGATTGAACTGGTGGCCCACGCCAGCGGCTACGCGGACTCCATGGAGCTGCTGCTGCATGAATTGGGATTCGAGAACGAGGATCAGGTCAACGTGGTGGTGGAGGGCACCCAGCAGGCCGCCATGGCCGCCAAGGCCAACATAGCCGCCGGGGCGGATGCCAACACGCTCACCCCCGTTCCCTTTGAATACACGCCGCCGCGCACCACCAGCGGCTCCATCACCACCGAGCCCGCCGAAGACAACTCCGACACCGCCAACTGAACCACCAGCCTTTCCACACACCATGTCACCATACTTCATCAAGCATCCCACCATTGCCGCGGTCATCTCCATTGTGACCACCCTGCTGGGCGTCATCTGCATCCTGGGCCTGCCCGTGGCGCAATACCCGGACATTGCGCCCATCACCATCTCGCTCTCCGCCTCCTATCCCGGGGCCAACGCCACGGAGGTGGCGGAGTCCGTCGCCACGCCCATCGAGCAGGAAATCTCAGGCGTGGACGGCCTGGACTACCTCTCCTCCACCTCCGCCAACAACGGCGGGTGCGACGTGAGCGTCATCTACGAACCCGGGAGCAACGCCAACACCTGCCAGCAGCTCACCTACATGCGCTACAGCCAGGCCACCTCCTCCCTGCCGCAGGAAGTGGCCAAAATGGGCGTGCGCATTGAGCAGCAGGCCGGCCTGCCCATCCTCATCTACACCCTGCACTCCCCCAACGGCTACTTCGACCGCGTCAACATGACCGGCTACGCCTTCGTGAACATGGTCAACCCCATCAAGCGCGTCAAGGGGGTGGGCAACGTCTCCGTCTTCGGAGCCAAGTACGCCATCCGCATCTGGCTGGACACCAAGAAGATGGCCCAGAAGAACATCTCCGTCACGGAGGTGAACGCAGCCATCGCCGCCCAGAACACCATCAACCCAGGCGGCTCGGTGGGTGCGGAACCCATGCCGGACGGCCAGGAATTCACCTACACCATCCGCAACAAGGGCCGCATGGCCTCCGTGGAGGAGTTCGGCGATATCTCGGTGCAGACCAGGGGCACCCAGATTGTGCGCCTGCGCGATATCGCCAAGATTGAGCTCGGCGCGGAGAACTACGCGCTGACCGCCCGCCTGAGCGGGAAGACCTGCTCCGCCATTGCCATCTACCAGGCCGCCGGCTCCAACGCCATCGAGACCGTGGACAACCTCCGCGAGCTCTTCGCGGAAATGCAGCGCAACATGCCGGAGGGGCTTGTGGGTGAGGTGACGCTGGACACCACGCTCTCTGTGCGCGAGTCCATCTCGGAAATCGGGCAAACGCTGGTGGAGGCGCTCATCCTGGTGGCCATCGTGGTGTTCCTGTTCCTGCAGGGCTTCCGCGCCACGCTGATTCCGCTGCTGGCGGTACCGGTATCGCTGGTGACCACGTTCTGCTTCTTCCCGCTGCTGGGCTTCACACTCAACACGGTGTGCCTGCTGGGCATGGTGCTGGCCATCGGCCTGGTGGTGGACGATGCCATTGTGGTGGTGGAAGCCGTGGAGGCGCACATTGAGGCGGGCATGAACCCGCGCGAGGCGACGTTTGCGGCCATGCGCGAGGTGAGCGGCCCCGTGGTGGCCATTGCGCTGGTGCTGGCGGCGGTGTTCCTGCCGTCCGTGCTGCTGCCGGGCATCACCGGCACGCTCTTCCAGCAGTTCGCGGTCACCATTGCCGTGTCCATGGCCATCTCCGCGTTCAACGCGCTCTCGCTCTCCCCGGCGCTCGCCGCCCTCCTGCTCAAGGAGAAGTCCACCAAGAAATCCCTGCTGCAGCCCTTCTACAATCTCTTCAACCGCTGCTATGACGCCGTGGCGGATGGCTTCGCCAAGTGCTGCGGCTTCCTGTGCCGCAAGCTCTACATCTCCATCCCCCTGCTGGCCATCGTCTCCTCCGCCATCATCCCCGTTTCCCAGCGCGTGCCCGGCGGCTTCCTCCCCACGGAGGACCAGGGCTTCCTCATCTCCGGTCTCATCATGACCCCGCGCGTCTCCCTGCAGCGCCTTTCCCAGCAGGCCTCCACCGTGGAGCAGGTGCTGGACCGCGAGCCCGCAGTGAAGGATTACGTGGCTATCCTGGGCACCAATATGGCCAACGGCGTGCAATCCGCAAACGCAGCCTCTTTCTTCATTGTTCTCAAGGAGATGGAGGACCGCCCCATGGTTGACGGCCACAGGGTCACCGCCGCGGAGGTGTGCGCCAGCCTCAACGGCGCGCTCGCCATGTCCGGGGTGGACGGCATGACCTTCGTCACCTGCCCGCCCGCCATCCCCGGCGTCGGCACGGGTGACGACATCACCTTCGTGCTGGAGGACCGCGCCGGCCAGGGCGTGCAACCCCTCTACGAGCAGGTGGTGCGCCTGGAGGCCGCACTGAACGCCGCCCCGGAGATTGAAAGCGGTTCCGCATCCGACATGATGATGCCGGCCGTGCCGCAGAAATCCGTGACCGTGGACCGGGACAAGTGCCTGGCGCAGGGCGTGGACTACGCGCAGCTCAACGCCATGCTCCAGAGCTTCAACGGCTCCGCCTTCATCAACTACTACACCCAGTTCGGCCAGCAGTGGCAGGTGTACGTGCAGGCCGCCGGCGCCGACCGCGTGAACACCGACCAGATCGCCAACTTCTACATCAACAACAGCAAGGGTGAGCCCGTGCCCATGAGCACTCTCGTCACCGTCAAGGACACCAACGACACCGAGTTCGTGCTCCACAACAACACCTACAATGCAGGCAAGATCAACCTGCGCCCGGCACCCGGCTATTCCAGCCAGCAGGCCATGGACGCCGCGGAGCGCATCTTCCGGGAGACCATGGACGTCACCAAGTTCGGCATGTCCTTCGTGGATATGAGCTTCCAGCAGAAGAAGGTGGCGGACGGCCTGGGTCTGGGCGCCATCTTCACCCTCTCCGGCGTGTTCGCCTTCCTCATCATGGCGGCGCTGTATGAGAAGTGGACGCTGCCGCTGGCCATCTTCCTCTCCGTGCCGGTGGCCGTGCTGGGCGCGTTCCTGGGCCTGTGGCTGACCGGGATGGACATGAACCTGTACGCGCAGATCGGCCTGGTGATGCTGGTGGGTCTGGCGGCCAAGAACGCCATTCTCATCGTGGAGTTCGCCGTGCTGCAGATGGAGAAGGGCAAGGACCTGGTGGAGGCGGCCATCATCGCCGCGCGCATGCGTCTGCGCCCCATCCTGATGACCTCCTTCGCGTTCATCCTGGGCTGCGTGCCTCTGGTGCTCGCCGTCGGCTCCGGCGCACTCTCGCGCAACGCCATCGGCATCGTCGTGGTGGTCGGCATGTCCATCGCCTCCGGCATCGGCATCTTCTTCATCCCCTGCTCCTTCGTCTTCGTCATGAAGCTCTTCCGCTCCACCGTGCACAAGAAGCAGGCGGAAGACCCGGATGAAATCTCCGCCAACGCCAAGCTCGACGCCACGGAAAACGCTTAAAAAAACAAGAAAGGCACCGGAACTTCCGGTGCCTTTCCCTTAAGCGGAGCGGGGGGGATTCGAACCCCCGGTACGGGTTAATGCCCGTACGACCATTTAGCAAACGGTTGCTTTCAGCCTCTCAGCCACCGCTCCAAATGCGTGCCGCAAGTATACGGAACTTTGCCCCACCCGTCAACACCTATTTCTACCGTTGACAAAATTCCGTCTCCACCGGGATTTGGCGGCGGGTGATTTCCCCGGCGAGGAAGTCGATGTCGTCAGGGTCCAGGAGTTCGCTGGCGAGGCGGAGGGTGAGGGCCGGGGAGACCAGGGTGACGGCCTTGGATTCAATGCCGGGCGCGGTTTCGCGGCGCTCTACGCTGGCAGAGGTGATATCCGCCCAAGCAATGCGGCGGGTGCCGAAAAGCGTGCGGCGTGCAATGCCCGCATCGTCCACCGTGTAGCGCAGGATGAGGTAGGAACCGCCCCACAGAAGGGTGACCACAATGCCCGCGGCGGCGGCGGCGTACTGCCAGGCGGGATGCCCCTCCCGCAGCAGGGCGTACACGCAGGCTCCCAGCACCAGGATGACCACACCCAGGTAGAAATGGTGGTTGGCGCAGCGCAGGGTACGCGGGGTCATGAGGCGGGCGTGGCGGGTGCGGCCGGCACCGTGTCGGTGTAGTCGTTGCCGGGCTTGGGGCGGTACTTCACGTCGATGGGCTTCACATAGCCGCCCTGGTTGTAGTCCTCCACGGCGCGTGAGATGTAGACGGGCAGGCCCACCGCGCTGTATTCGTAGAACTTGGCGGCCACATCATACGGGGTGCGGATGCAGCCGTGGGAGAGGCGCGTTCCCGCCACCACGCGGCCGCCGTGGATGCCCACGCCGTCCAGCGTCAGGCGGTTGAAGTTGGGCATGGAGGACGGGCGGAAGGTCATGCCCTTGGGCGTGCCGTTGGCAATGTCCGCGTTGCTGTCGGTCACCTTTCCGCTGGCGGAGACGAATTTGCCGTACCTGTTGGAGTGGTGGTTCTTCTCCTTCTCCATGATGCGGAAGACGCCTGTGGGGGTCTCATGGCCGTCGCGCCCGGTGGAGACGGGCCAGTCGTAGGCCACCCTTCCGTTGATGTAGAGGCGTGCGCGCTGCTGGGGGATGCAGATGATGAGCTTGGAGTTGGCGGGGGAAATCTGGTTGAGCAGGGCGTTGTCCTCGAACACGGCCATGGTGCGCGGGTACGCGGGCTTGGCCACAAAGTACTCGTAGCTTCCCTTGGGGAAGGGGTTTTTGTAGCCCTCCGCCTTCTTGCCGGGGATGTCCAGCGGGTTGAAGTCGCCCTTGGGCACCTCCACCACGGCGGCAGGCTCCGCCTCCTCCGCGGGCTTCTCCTGCTTGGGCGCGGGCTGCGGCTTGGGCTGCGGCAGCGGTTGCTGGCAGGATGCCAGCAGCAGCGCGGAAACCAGCGGCAGGAGCGCCTTGTTCATGGCATCAGTGCTTGGGGATGGTGAGCTTGGCTCCCACCTTCAGGTTGGAGGAGCTCATGTTGTTGGCGCGCATGAGCTGCTGCACGGGCACGCCCGTGCGGCGGGAGATGGCGTAGAGCGTGTCGCCGCCCTTCACGGTGTAGCGGGATGCGGGCACCGTGGCCTTCCTGGCCGCCGGCTTCTTCACCGCGGAAGCCGCGGGGATGCGCAGCACCTGACCCACCTTGAGCGCGTTCGGGTTGGCAATGTGGTTGGCGGAGGCGATGGCCGCGGAGCTGCTGTGGTGCCGCGCGGCAATGCCGCCCAGCGTGTCGCCCGCCTTCACGGTGTACGTGCCGGCCTTGGCGGCGGGTGCGGGGGCGGTCGGAACTGCCACGGGTGCGGTGGGCGCGGTGGTGGGCGTGGTTGCCGCCACAGGCGCCACAGGACCGGCGGTTGGCGCGGTCACGGCCACGGTGGGTCCCGCGGAGCGGGAGCCCTCCAGCTCCACCTCATCGTTCACGGGTGTTTCCATGCGGTCGTTCACCCAGGACATGTCCAGCTTGCCGTTGTTGATGTGGCAGGAGACAAGCGACAGGGTGGCGGCGGCCAGCAGGCCGAATGGGACAGATGCTTTCATGGCGTTCGCGGGTTTGATGTTAGCGTTTGCGGCGGCTGCTCTTCTTCTTGGTGGAAGAGGACTTCTTGGTGGAGGAGGAAGCCTTGCCGGGGATGGTGAGCTTCTGGCCGGCCATGATGGTGCTGCCCTTGATGCCGTTCTGGTCCTTGAGCTGCTGCACGGTCACGCCGTTCTTGGCGGCGATGGAGGAGAGGGACTCGCCCTTCTTCACCGTCACCGTCTTGCCGCCGGTGGTCTTGCCGCCGGATGTAGCCTTGCTGCCGCCCTTGGCCGGGGCCTTGTAGCCCTTGGGCGTGTAGCGCACCTTGATAATCTGTCCGGGACGGATGACGTCGCCCTTGATGTTGGAATCCTTGCGGATCTGCTCAACCGTGGTGTTGCTGCGCTTGGCGATGACCGTCAGGTTGTCGCCCGGGCGCACCTTGTAGGTGACGATGGAGGGCTTGGCGGGGGAGATGCGCTTGCTGCCGCCCTTGCCGCCCTTGCCGGTTTTCTTGCCGCCGCTGCGGGTGGTGGTGGTGTGGTGCTCAACCGGCGGCAACGGGGCGCCCAGGTTGGTGAGCGGGTCGTTCTCCACCATCACCTCGTCGCCCACGTTGGTGGCAACCTCCGGCTGGTGCTGCGAGGTGGGCTGCGTGGCTACGGCGGGCTGGTTCTGGCTGGTGGAGGCCACCGGGCCTTCCGGGATGGCGTAGTTGTTGCGGTCCTCCGTGGTGGCGCCGGCGGACACCTGCACGTCCTCCTCTGTAGCCCACGGCGGAATCACGCCGGGGTCCGTGGCATCGCTCATCATGATGGCTTCCTCCTCCCCGCCGGGGTAGGCTGCGTTCTGGGAGCTGCAGGACGGGAAAACAGCCAGTATCCCGGCTCCCGCCGCAAGTGTTAAAAGGGTCTTTTTCATACAGCGGAGAAGATATCAAATCCGCGCTGGAAAATCAAGCCTGTTTCGTGAATGCCGGTGCACGCCTGCCAACCGGGCCCGCGGAAACATGCGGAAACACGCGGATGCACATTCTTTTGACTTGCGCGGAAGGGGGGATGTGGGGTAGAATGCGGAATGCCTGAAACGGCACTCGCCGCTGTATGAAAACGCTGATTATCGCACGCCACGGAAACACCTTCCGCAAGGGGGAGACGCCCACCCGCGTGGGCGCACGCACCGATTTGGAGCTGGTGGAGGAGGAGCGCGCACGCGGCATCGGCCTCTACCTCAAAAAGCTGGGCATCACGCCTTCCCGCATCCTGGCCGCGCCGCTCAAGCGCACCATGCGCACCGCGCAGCTCGCCGCAGAGGAACTGGGCAACCCCTGCCCCGTCGTGCCCGACGAGCGTTTCATCGAGGTGGACTACGGACCCGACGAGAACCAGACCGAGGAAACCGTGATGCGCCGCCTCGGCAGCGTCGCCGCGCAGCAGAAGGGGCTGGACCCCGCCGCCCTGCCCGCGGACCGGCTGGAGCAGCTCGGCGCGGAGGCCATCGACCTCTGGAACGCGCGCGCCGTGGTGCCCCAGGGCTGGCAGGTGGACGTGGAGCGCATCATCCGCAACTGGCACGAGCTGGCCGCCGAGGTGGCGGACGGCGAGGCCCTGCTCTGCGTCTCCAGCAACGGCGCCATCCGCTTCGCCCCGCACATCACGGGCGACTACGCCGCCTTCTGCGCGGCCCACGACATCAAGGTGCCCACGGGCGGCGTGTGCATCTTCACCTCGCAGGACGGCTCCGCCTGGGAATGCCGCGAGTGGGGCGTCAAGGCCTTCAAGCTTCTCTAACCAAAACCCAATCGTCATTATGGAAATGCAGAAAATCACACCCGCCTGGGTGAAGGAATTCAAGGAGTTCGCCCTCAAGGGCAACGTGATGGACATGGCCGTCGGCGTCATCATCGGCGGCGCGTTCGGCAAGATTGTCACGTCCCTGGTGAACGATGTCATCATGCCGGCCATCCTGCTCATCTCGCCGGACACCACGCTGGAGACGCTGGCGTGGAACGGCGTGAAGTACGGCTCGTTCATCCAGACCATCATCGACTTCCTGATCATCTCCCTGTCCATCTTCTTCGCCATCCGCGTGCTGTGCAAGCTGCGCGCCAAGGACAAGGAGGCGCCCAAGGAGGAAGCCCCCGCACCCACCCCGGAAGACATCCAGCTCCTGCGCGAAATCCGCGACGCGCTCCGCAAGTAGCGCCCAGCACGGCAGTCCATGGCAGCCATCCGCATAGAGGGGAGGGAACACCTGCCCGCGCGTTCCGCGTTCATTGTGCCCAACCGCATGCCCAGCCTCGAGCTCCTGCAGGAGCTTGAGTCCATGCTGGGCGGTCCCTCGCGCGTGGCCTGGCTGGTGGTGGAAGGCCACCTGCCCGGCGCGGACATCATGGACTACCTGCGGCGGAGCCGCGCCGCGGGCATCTTGGGCTCGCTTGCACGCCAGAGCGGCATCATGCTCGCGGAGCAGATCCACGACGTGATGGACAAGAACCGTGACTCGCAGCGGCACGTGGTGCTGCTGGCGGGGCCGCGGGAAGGCGGCGACGGCGCGACGCTCACGGATGTGCCCGGGGCGCTGCTGAGCCACATGGACGGCTGCTCCCTGTTCACGGTTCCGGTGTACGTGGGCATGTTCAACGAGGGCATGGAGAACACCGTGACCACGCACCTGCCCTGCCATGAAATCCGCATGCGCGTGCTGCCGGACATAGGCGGCGTGATGCAGGGCGCGCGCGTGCAGGAGGCGTGGATGGAATGCGCGGCGGACATGTTTGCGGAGCTGCCCCTGCCGGAGGACTGCTCGCTGGCGCGCATGCTGCTCGTCAGCATGAAGAACCATGCGGACGGCAAAATCATCGACGGCATCGACGACACGGAGCTGCCGTACCACCACCTGCTGGCGTACGCGCTGATGCTGGGACGCCACCTGCGCCGCGAAATCGGCAACAAGCGCCTGGGTGTCATCCTGCCGCCCGGCAAGCGCGCCGCACTCGCCAACCTCGCCTGCATCTTCGCCGGCATCACTCCCGTCAACATCAACTACAACGCCGCCCCGGAAATCGTACGGCAGATGATGCTCCGCGCGCACGTCACCCGCTTCATCACGGACGAGCGCTTCGTTTCCAAGCAAAGCGAATTCGAGTGGCCCAACAAGCGCGACCTCGTCTTCATCGATTCCGTGCTGGAGGAGCTGGGCAAGGGGCGCATGCGCGTGTGGCGCACGCTCGTCCACCGCGTCAAGACCGAATACCTGCTGCGCTACCTGAAACTGCCGCAAAGGAAGGCCGGCGACGAATTGGCGCTGGTGTTCAGCGGCAGCACCGCGGGCGGGCCGAAGGCCATCGCGCTCACGCACCGCATGGCACTCTTCAACCTCATGTCCCTGCAGAGCCGCATGCAGCTGCAGGCGGGCGACAACATGCTCTGCGCCGCGCCGCTGTATTGCAGCGCGGGCTTCATCCCCGGCCTGCTCATGCCGCTGCTCTACGGCTACGACATGGTCACCTACCCCTCGCCCGAATACGCGGGCGGCCGCCTGCGCAAGCTGGTGCTCCGGCACAACATCACCGCCGCCATCGGCACGCCCGACCTGGCGCACGCCCTGGTGGCGGACGGCGAGGACGCGCCCCTGCTCTCCCTGAAACACCTGGTGGCGGCGGGAGGCCCCGTGCCGCCAAGCGTGGCGAAGGCGGTGGAAACGCAGCTCCACACGCCGCTGGCGGGCGCGTACACGCTGGCGGAGGCCGGCTCGCTCGTCACCCTCTCCCGCGCCGTTGAAAGCGCCTCGGAGTTCCCGCGCCAGGCTGGGCCGCAGGCATATGCCGCCGCCATCGGCGAGCCCCTGCCGGGCATGGCCGTCAGCATCAGCGACCCCCGCCAGCCGAGAAACCTGCTGCCCATCAACACGCCCGGCCTGCTCTGGGTGCGCGGCGCCGCCCTCACCCGCGGCTACGAGGACGACGACGAGGCAACCATCGCCAACATCCGCAACGGTTGGCTCCGCACGGGGGACCTCGCCATGGTGGACGCGGAGGGCCGCCTGCACGTCTTCGGCACCAAGGAGCGCTACGCCGTGGTGCACGGCGAATTCATCCCCCACGCCGCGCTGGAAAACCTTTTGCGCGAGGGTCTGGACGCCGCGGATACGGGGGACGGGGAGCGACGGCTCGCCGTTGTCACGCTCACGGACCGCGATGCGCGCGACCACCTCATCATGCTCACCACCCTGCCGCCGGAGGCCCTGCCGCCCGATATCTCCGTGCTCCGCTACGCCATCCGCAACGAGGGCTACTCGGAAAACTGGTGCCCGGACGTCATCCTCAGCGTCGCCAAAATCCCCCGCCTCCCCAACGGGCGCCTGGACTACCCCGCCGCCTGCCGGCTCGCCAAGCAAACACTGGAGCGCATGGCGTAACCGGCGGCCGTGCAGCCCGCGAAACGGATTGACACACGGCTCCCGGGTATGGTATAAACTCCCCATCATCCGCCAGGGTGGGTGTTAGGAAATTTCTCAATAAAACAACTGAAAATGACGACCAAAGACATCATGCTGACGCTGGCGCTCGGGCTTGCCCTGGGCGCGCCGCTCGCTGCGCAGGAGAGCGCGGCCCCCATGTCCCCCACGCCCGTGGCGGCGGAACACCCCGCCTGCGCCTGGAACGAGTACCCGCGCTGGAGCAAGCTCACCCCCAAACAGGTGCTGGCGGACATGCGCTACGGCCTGCAGCGCGCGCAGCAGAACATTGATGCCCTTTGCGCCGTCACGCCGGACAAGGCCACCTTTGAAAGCGTTTTCGGAGCCTACCAGGAGATAGGTCGCGACATGGACTACGCGGAAAGCATGCTCAGCGTGCTGGGGAGCAACATGGATTCCCCGGAAATCCGCGAGGTGGAGGAGCAGCTCATCCCGGAGCTCTCCGCCTTCTCCGCCTCCATCGTTGCCAATGAGAAGCTTTGGGCGGTCGTCAAGAACGCCGCCGCACAGGATTGGGTGAAGACCCTCTCCCCCGCCAAGCAGCGCTACGTGCAGCAGGTGGTGGACTCCTTCCGAGAGAGCGGCGCCGACCTCTCGCCCGAGCAGAAGGCCCGCAAGGCGCAAATCATGGAGCGCCTGGGCACGCTCACCCACGAGTTCGGCAAGAAGGTGCTGGATTCCACCAACGCGTGGCAGCTGGTGGTGACCGACAAGGCGCAGCTGGCCGGCATGAGCGACGCCTGGATGGCCAAGGCCGCCGCCGCCGCGCTGGAGAAGGGCCTCGGCACCAAGGAGGCCCCCCAGTGGCTCGTCACGCTGGATGTTGACAGCGTCGTCGAGGTGCTGCGCAACTGCACCGTGCCCGCCACCCGCAAGGCGTGCTGGGAAGGCCGCCAGAGCGTGGGCGCCGGGGAGTACGACACCACCGCGATTGTGGCGGAGGTGATGCAGCTGCGCAAGGAGCTCGCGGAGATGCTCGGCTTCAAGACCTACGCGGACCTCACCACCGCCCACCGCATGGTGGAGAGCGGCGACAAGGCCATGGCCTTTGTGGACGACCTCGCCGCGCAGGTGCTGCCCGCATTCCAAAAGGAATGCCGGGAGCTGCTTGACTTCTACGCCAAGGAAACCGGAAAGAAGGTGGAGAAGATGGACCCCTGGGACATCCCCTACTACTCATACCAGCAGAAGAAGCAGCGCTACGCGTTCGATCCCGATTCCGTGCGCCCCTACTTTGAGGCGGAACAGGTGCGCCAGGGCATGTTCAACCTCGCCTCCACGCTGTACGGCATCAGCTTCAAGGAGGTGCCCGCCGTCTGCCTCAAACCCGGCGAGGACCTGCCCGCCGGAAAGGCGGAGGTCTGGCACCCCGGCGTGCGCCTCTTCGAGGTGCGCGACAACAAGACCGGTGCCCATCTCGGCTCGTTCTACATGGACCTCTACCCGCGCCCCAGCAAGCGCGCCGGCGCCTGGGTGATGCCCCTGGCGTTCGGCGAGCCCGGCGCCAACGGCAAGCCCCACCGCCCCCACCTGGCAGCCCTCTGCGGCAACCTCACCGCCCCCACGGACGACACGCCCGCCCTCTACTCCCACTATGACGTGGAGACCATCTTCCACGAGTTCGGGCACATGATGCACAACATGCTCGGCGACACCGAGCTGCTGGCGCATTCCGGCTCCTGCGTGGCCTGGGACTTTGTGGAGCTGCCCAGCCAGCTCAACGAGAACTGGACCTGGGAACCGGAGGCCCTGGCCACCTACGCCAAGCACTACAAGACCGGCGAGCCCATGCCCGCGGAACTGGTGAAGAAGCTCAACGACAGCCGCTTCTACATGCCCGCCACGGATGAGATGAGCCAGCTCTCCCTCGCCAAGCTGGATTTGGAGATGCACATGAACTACGACAAGCTCTTCAAGGGGCGCGACCTGGACGAGGCATCCAACGCCCTGGTGGGCGCGTGGCGCATGCCCGCCACCGTGCCCTCCCGCTCCATCATGCGCAACCTCACCCACTGCATCACCGGCGGGTACGCCGCCGGGTACTACTCCTACAAGTGGGCGGAGGTCCTGGCCGCGGACGCCTTCTCGCGCTTTGCCAAGGAGGGCGTGCTCAACCCCGCCACCGGCGCCGCCTACAGGGAGGCCATCCTCTCCAAGGGCGACAGCAAGCCCGCCGCCCAAATCTTCCGCGACTTCATGGGGCGCGACCCCCAGCCGGACGCCCTGCTCAAGAAAGAGGGTCTGAAGTGATTTACAATTTGTAAAGTCAGCGCGCGGTTAGCGGTTGGCCAGGTAATCCGCCAGCAGGCGCAGGGCGCGGGCGCGGTGGGAGATGGCGTCCTTCTCCTCCGCGGTGAGCTGCGCCATCGTGCACTTGTAGCCGTCCGGGATGAAGAGGGGGTCGTACCCGAAACCGCCGGTGCCGGTGGGGTTGAGGGTGATCCGCCCCTCCACGGTGCCGGGGAAGGAGGCTATCTCATGCCCGTTCTGCGCCAGGCTGATGACGCAGGCGTAGTGCGCCTTGTACGGGGCCTGGCCGGGCAGGGCGGCCAGCTCGCGCAGGAGCTTGCGGTTGTTCTCGTCATCCCTGCCGTGCTCGCCGCAGAAACGGGCGGACATCACGCCGGGCGCGCCGTTGAGGATATCCACGCAGATGCCGGAATCATCCGCCACCACCAGGCCCGGAACGCGCGCGGAAACGGCCTCCGCCTTGATGGCTGCGTTGGCGGCAAAGGTGGTGCCGTCCTCCACGGGGTCGGGTATGCCGGGGTATTCGTCCAGCGTGTGCAGCTCGTATCGCGGGGGCAGGATGCGGGCTATCTCCTTGGCCTTGTGGGCGTTCTTGGTGGCAACGACGAGGGGTATCTTCTTCATGGTTCAGGATTGTTGCGCGGGTTTCTGCTTGTCCAGTACATGGGTGATGAAGCGGCGCAGCACCAGGATGCTCACCACGCCGCAGAAGCCGTCGGACACCGCCTGGGAGAGCCACACGCCCGAGTCGTCTTCAAAGAAGCGCGGCAGTATCAGCAGGCAGGGCAGCAGCACCAGGCACTGGCGCGAAAGGTTCAGGAAGATGCTCATCACCGGCCGCCCGATGGACTGGAAGAAGTTGCCGATGGCTATCTGGGAGCCCACAATCGGGAACACCAGCGCCATGTAGCGCATGCCGCGCAGGCTGAGCTCCATGAGCTCGCCGTGGTTCGGGTCGTCCGCGTTGATGAAGGCGGCGATGACGGTTCCGGGGATGAGCTCCGCCATGAGCCAGCCGACGGTGGTGATGCAGACGGCGGCGGCGATAGCGCGGTAGAGCACGCCCTTCACGCGGGCGTAGTTGCCCAGCCCCAGGTTGTACCCTGCAATGGGCTGCATGCCCTGGGTGACGCCCAGCACCACCATCACGAACAGGAACAGCACGCGGTTCACGATGCCGAAGGCCGCCAGCCCCAGCTGGCCGTCGAACTGGATGAGCAGCTTGTTGAACACCACCACGATGACGCAGCCCACGATGTTGAGCAGGCAGGGCGGCATGCCCACGGTGCAGATGCGGCGGATGATTTTCAGGCTGGGGCGGTAGATGCCGCGGCGGAAGTGCAGGATGTGGGATTGCCCGCAGTAGTGGGCCAGAATCCAAGCCAAGGCCACGAACTGCGCGCCGATGGTGGCGATGCCCGCGCCCGTCATGCCCCAGCCCAGCCAGTAGATGAACACGTGCGCCGCCGCTATGTTCACCACCATGGCGATGAGCAGACTCGCCATGGCCTTCCGCGGGTAGCCGCTCGCGCGCATCAGGTGGTTCAGGTTGAACATGAAGTACGAGATGGGGCAGCCCAGCTGCAGCACCAGCGTGAAATCACGCGCCGGCCCCAGCGTGTTCTCGTCCGCCCCGAAAAACAGCAGTATCTCGTCCAGCCACAACAGCGGCACCCATCCCACCAGGATGCCCAGCAGGAAGCTCAACCCCAGGCAGTTGCCCAGCACGCGGAACGCGTTGTCGAACTTCTGCTGCCCCAGGAAGATGGAGGCGGAGGCCGCGCTGCCAAGCCCCACCAGCGTGCCCGCCGCGCCCACCAGGTTCATCAGCGGGAAGATGAGGGCGATGGCCGCTATGGCGTACGCGTTGCAGCACTGGCCGATGTAGATGGAATCAACGATGTTGAACACCGCCATGGCCGCCATGCCGATGATGGCTGGCAGAGAGTACTGGAAAAGGAGCCGCCCCACAGGGTGCGTCTCCAAGGCTATCAACTTGGGGTCCTTTTCCATCTCGCCGCGCCTTATACGCGCACACCCGCCTTTTGTCAAGGCGGAACAAATCCATCACCCCGCTAGTTGTTTGGGCTCGCGCTTTCTCGGTCTTCCCCCGCCGCGCTGCGGCGGTAGGGGCCGTCGCCCACGGAGAGCACCTGCACGCGCACGTTTTCCAGCCCCTTGCCGTGGAATCCCAACTGCTTGGCCACCAGGCTGCTCACATCAATCAGGCGGCCGGGGATGAACGGCCCGCGGTCCGCCACGCGCGCCACGGCGCTGCGCCCGTTGGACAGGTTGGTGATGCGCACCACGCAAGGCAGGGGCAGCGTGCGGTGCGCCGCGTACATTTGGTCCCTGTACAACCGCTGGCCGATGGCGCCGCGGTCGCCGTCCGCCTCGTAGTGGGAGGCCACGCCGCACTGGTCGTACCGCAGGGCGGCATCAATGCCCATGGGCACGAAACGATGGCCGCCCAGGGTGTACGGCGCCATCTTGTACCCGTTGTACGGAACAAAGGCGTGGTGCTGCGAGCACGCCGCCAGCGCCACCGCCACCGCGCCGCCAAGCACCGCCTGTGTCAGCCTCCCCATTGCCCCCACCATACCACAATCCCCCTCCGCCGGCGAGGAATTTATGGCACTGCGGCATGCCGAAATAAATCCTTGACATGCGTACAGCTTTATTGTACGTTATGCGCATGGTTCCTATTGCCCTATCCTATAGCAAGGCCCGCCAGAACCTGGCATCGGCCATCAAGACGTGTGTCGACGACTCGACTCCGGTGGTTATCTCCTCGCGCCAGCGGAAGGTGGTGATGATGTCGCTGGAAGAGTGGGAATCCTGGCAGGAGACCATGCTGCAGCTTTCTTCTCCCGCGAATGTTCGGCACCTGAACGAATCGCTTGAGCAGAAGCAGCGCGGCGAGACCGTGGTGATGACTCCGCAGGAACTCGCGGCATTCATGCAGGACGATGAAGCTTGAGTTTTCCAAAGCGGCGTTGGACGATTTGCGCTTCTGGAAACGCTCCGGCAAAAAAGCGGCGCAGAAGGTCACGGAGCTTTTGCTGGAGATTGCCGAAACGCCGTTCAGCGGCAAGGGCCGCCCCGAACAGTTGGTGGGCAACCTATCCGGCTACTGGTCCCGCCGCATCAACATGAAGGACCGCATCATCTATTGCGTGGACGAACAGGCGCAAACGGTCTTCATCCGTTCCGCGCGCGGGCATTACGAATGATGCCCCCAATGGCTGCGGCTCACTTTTTGTTGTGGTGGGGGTGGACGGAGCGGCGGGCGTGGAGACGCTGCTCCATCTTGGGGCGCAGGTGCTCGTCAATCCAGGCGTAGGCGGCGGCTAAACCTTCCGCCTTGTAGATGCGGCCTATCTGGGCCTCCACTCCGGTGGCGTTGCCGGTGAGGCGCAGGAAGTTGTTGCTGGTGACCTCCACAAAGAAATCGCCGTCTATCTCCCCCTTGAAGGAGAGAATCCACTCGCGGACATAGAGCGCGAGCACGGCGTCCCCCACCCACGCCTGCGCGCGAGCCACGGGGTCGCTGTCTGGTGAAAGTTGCATGTTGGGAGAAAGTGAAACTCGGCGGGCAGAACCCGCCGAGCCAGTGTAAGATGTTGGAAATCAGGCGCGGGGATGGGGTTCGCGGTCGGCAGCGGTCTTGCCGGGAGCGGTGGTGAAGGGGCCGCCGGCGGTGGGTGCCACCTGGGTGAAGGCCATGCCGGCCTGCTCGAATTCCTTGCCCTGCACGGGGAAGTCCTTGCGGAGCGGGTGGTAGGGGTAGCCCTCCCACATCATGATGCGGCGCAGGTCCGGGTGCCCGGAGAAGTCGATGCCCATGAGGTCGTACTGCTCGCGCTCCAGCCAATCCGCGGAGGCCCACACGGACACCACGCTGGGAACGGAGGGTTCCTCGCCGCCCACGGGGCAGCGCACCAGCATGTTGGCGCCGGTCTCCGCCTGGGTGATGGTGTAGTTCACCTCAAAGCGCGGTTCCTGCCCCAGGTTGTCCACGGAGGACACGCACACGAGCATGTCGAACCCGCAGGCCTCCTTGGCGTAGGTCATCACGCGCACCAGGTCGTCCGGCTGGACGGTCAGCGTGGTGTCGCCGCGGAATTCCTTGCGGCCCAGCTGCGGGAATCGCGCGCACAGCTTGTCGGCCGCGGCGCTCTGAAGTTCGGTAAGGGTGGGTTTTGGCATGGCGTGCAAGGGGGGAAGGGGTTAGTCGAGGATGACGTCGGTGGGCACGGAGGCGGCGTTCTGCGCCTCGCGCAGGTTGTGCGTCTTGAAGAAGTCCTTGAGCGGGTGGTCCGTGGCCATGATCTTGTCCTGCAGGGTGATGAGCCCCTGGAGCAGGGCCTCCGGGCGCGGGGGGCAGCCGGAGATGTACACGTCCACCGGCACAATCTTGTCCACGCCCTGCAGCACGGAGTAGCTGCGGAACATGCCGCCGGAGCAGGCGCAGGCGCCGCAGGCGATGCACCACTTGGGCGCGGGCATCTGGTCCCAGATGCGGCGCACCAGCATGGCCATCTTGTAGGTGATGGTGCCGCAGATGAACATGAAGTCCGCCTGGCGCGGCGCGTAGCGGTTCACTTCCGAGCCGAAGCGCGAGATGTCGTACCGCGAGCAGGAGGCGGCCATGTACTCGATGGCGCAGCAGGAGGTGCCCATGGGCATGGGCCACAGGGAGTACTTGTGCACCCAGTTGATGGCGGCCTCCACGGTGGTGTAGACGAAGCCGCCGTCGGCGTCGGGGTCGCACATGTAGTTCTGCTCGATGTGTTGAAGGTTGTCCTGTGACATAGCGGAGAAAGGGGTTTGGTGACACCCCGGCGCACGCATTGTATGCGCGCGGTGCGGAAAAATCAAGAACAATGTTGGCGGGGTAGCGCGTTAATTTTTTAAATTCCCCCCTTGAAAAAAGCGGGCGGGCGTGGTTAAATGGTGGGAATGAGCAATGAGAGCGGCAGTACGCCCGGCAACGGCAAGACCGTGCACGGCGTGTTCAAGTGGGAGATGGTGCGCAAGGCGTTGCGCGCCGCGGAGGAAGGCGCGTACTGCTGGGAGATTGCGGACGGCCACATCTACTACACCGAGCAGTGCATGCGCATGCTCGGCCTGCCCCTGGACGAGTGGGCGCCCAACATCTTCACGGAAACGGACCTCACCATCCATGCGGAGGACCGCCAGTTCTTCACCGCCGCCGTGCAGCGCTTCCTGAGCAGCCCCGGCTCCGCCCCGCTGCGCGTGGAGGTGCGCCTGCTCAACCTGCGCTCCCGCGGCTGGCGCTGGATCCGCGTGAACGGCCTGCTGGAGCAGGACGCCGACCACAAGCCCGTGCGCCTGGTGGGCGTGTGGGTGGACATCACGCGCCGCAAGATGGCGGATTTGCACGCCATGGAGGACCGCGACCTCTTCCGCACATTGATCAACTATTTGCCGGACAGCATCTACTTCAAGAACCGCGAATCCCGCTTCGTGATTGCGAACGAGGCCACCGCGCGCAAGATGCAGGTGCGCACGCCGTCCGACCTCATCGGCAGCCGCGACGAGGACTTCTTCGATGCGGCCATGAGCTCCGTGGCCCGCGGCGAGGAGCGCGACATCATGGCCACCGGAAGGCCCATCACCAACCGCATCCACCGCGAGCCCTGGAAGGAGGGGCACTCCACCTGGACCCGCATCTCCAAATTCCCCTGGTACGCGTCGGACGGCTCCGTCAAGGGCATCGTCGGCATCTCGTCGGACGTCACGGAGCTCATCGAGGCGCAGCACCGCTACCGCGATATCGCCGGCAAGCTGGACGAGCGCAACCGCGCGCTGGAAAAGGAAATCGACCTGGCGCGCGAGGTGCAGCAGGCGCTCCAGCCCGTCAGCATCCCGGACCGCGTGTGGAAGCTGGAGGACGGCACCGTGCGGCGCGCCCACTTCCACCAAGTGTACATGCCCTCCACCGGCGTGGCGGGCGACTGCTTCGAGGTGTTCCCCATCGGCCAGTCCGGGCTGGGCATGATCATCTGCGACGTAATGGGGCACGGCGTGCGCGCGGCGCTCATCGCCTCCATGCTGCGCGGGCTCATGGAGCAGGTGGCCAACCTGGCGGACACGCCCGGCCTGCTGCTCTCCTCGCTCAACCGCCAGATGTCGCGCATCTTCACGCAGGCCAGCATCACCATGTTCGCCTCCGCGTGCTACGTGTATCTGGACTTGGACAAGAAGCGCCTCACGCTCTCCGGCGCCGGGCATCCCGCCCCCGTCATCCAGATGCCGGACGGCCGCGCGTACCTGCCGCCCATCCCGCGCTCGCCCGCCCTCGGCCTCATCGAGAACGCCATGTTCCGCGAGAGCGAGATACGCCTGGAGCCCGGCATGAAGCTCATGCTCTACACCGACGGCATCACCGAGGCCCGCAACGCCGCCGGCGACGAGCTCGGCGCGCAGCGCATCATGGATGCCCTCGCCGCGCAACGCCCGCAGGATGTCAAGGGCATGCTGGACGCCGCGCTGCACACCATGCGCCAATTCACGGGCAATGCACCGCAGGACGACGACATCTGCCTGCTGGGCGTGGAATTCCGGGAGGGAGAGTGAACCGTTACGGAAGCACGGAGTTCACAAGGTGGCCGGGCAGCTTGGCCACGGAGCGCACCACGCTGGTCACGCTGTTGGTCACCCCGTTGAGCGTGCCGCAGGAAACCACGCCAAGGCTCAGCCCGCACAGCAGGGCAAGCTGGGCGGTCCGCTTCAATATGCGGCACGGGGATGTGGGCTTCTCCACCTTCACGCCACGCATTTTAACATAGCCCGCCGACCCTTGCCAATACTATTCCGCGACAAATTGACAATTTACGATTGACGATTTACAATTGGGAAGTTCGCGCGCCTTCCGGCGCGACCCCATGATACCGATAGACAACAGGCACGCGCTTTGCGGGATGCTCTCCCGCTACGCCGCCTCCCACGCGGAACGGCGGGATGCGGCCTTGCGCGTGCTGGAGTTCGTCTCCTCCACGCCGGACTGCTTCTGCCGCACCTGCCTGCAGGGGCACATCACCGGCTCCGCCTGGCTGCTCAACCCCGCGGGCGACAAGGCGCTGCTCACCCTGCACCGCAACCTGAAACGCTGGATGCAGCTCGGCGGCCACGCCGACGGCGACCCCGACGTGCTGCGCGTGGCGCTGCGGGAAGCCACGGAGGAGAGCGGCATCCAGGGCATCCGCCCGCTCTCCGGGGACATCATGGACGTGGACATCCACCCCATCCCCGCGCGCCCGGACAAGGGCGAGCCCGCCCATTTCCACTACGATATCCGCTTCCTCATGCAGGCCCCCCACGAGCGCTTCACCATCTCCGACGAGTCCGACGACCTGGCCTGGTGGTCGTACGCGGACATCCAATCCCGCCGCGCGGAGCTTGACGAGGCCGTCCTGCGTCTCGCACGCCTATGGCGGGAGCGAAAGGCGGAATGATTTGCACCCCCGCCCGGCAACATGCCGAACGGGGGTGCCGTATTACTAAATAGTACCTCTACTCAGTGCATCAATTGTACTTGCCGTAGATGGGGCCGAAGTTCTTGCAAGCGCGGAAGTCTGCGCCTTCGGGATCCTCGGTGCCGAACAGGTTCCAGGCGGCGGGACGGTAGATGTCCTCCTCCGGCACGTTGTGGGCGTACACGGGGATGCGCAGCATGGAGGCCAGCGTGATGATGTCCGCGCCGATATGACCGTAGGTCCAGGCGCCGTGGTTGGCACCCATGTTGGCCATCACGGAGTAGACGTCCTTGAAGGCGCCCTTGCCGGTGAGGCGCGGGGCGAACCAGGTGGTGGGCCAGCCGGGGTCGGTGCGCTCGTCAAGGGTGTTGTTGACCTTCTCCGGCAGGGAGCAGGTGTAGCCTTCCGCAATCACCAGCACGGGGCCCTGGCCCTTGACCAGGTTCATGCGGATCATGGTGACGGGCACGTCACCCTTGGAGACGAAGTGCAGGGAGTAGCCGCCGCCGCGGAAGTACTCGCGGTTGGCGGGGCACCAGCAGGAGTTGTCCATCATGGCCTCGATATCCTCCTTGGTGGTCTCTCCGGTCTTCTTCATGCAGGGCTTGCCGTCCTTTCCGGTGGAGTACATGTTGCCGTCCAGTGCGGTGGAGCCGGAGTTGATGAGGTGCATGATGCCGTTGGCGGCGTGGCCCTCCATGGTGTAGCCCGTCACGCGCTTCACGGCGGCGGGGGACCAGTAGGTGCGGATATCGGAGAAGCAGGCGGCCTGCCCGGTGAGCTGGTGGAGCAGGAGCATGCACACGCCGTTCATGGCATCGTTCTCCGTGGCGAAGGGGATGGCCTCGCGGGGGCCGTTCCAGTCGAAGGTGCTGTTGATGAGGGATTCCGCCATGTCGCCGTTGGGGTAGAAATCGGTCCAGTGGCGCTGGCCCTGGAAACCGCCGCAGATGGCGTTGAAGCCGAGACCCTCCTCCTCGCGGTCGATAGTCTTGAGGTAGGGGTTGCCGTGCATCCTGTCGCGGCAGATGATCATCATGAGGATGCTCTCGCGCAGCGTGCGCTCCTTGTCCTCCGCGGAGAGGATGAGGTCCGGCCTGTTGCGCTCCGGGCCGATGTGCACGTAGCGCTTGGCCCACTCCATGGCCAGCTCGAACTCCTTCTCGTCGTAAATCTTGAGCTCCATGCGGCGCTTCACCTCCGTCATGTCCACGGGCTGCACGCGCATGCCCAGGTAGTCCTCCCAGAACGGCTGGTCCAGGATGGAGCCGCCGATGCCCATGGCGCAGCCGCCGATGGAGAGGTAGCCCTTGCCCTTGAGGGTGGCCACGGCAATACCGGCGCGGGCGAAGCGCAGGATCTTCTCCGCCACGTCCTCCGGGATGCTGGTGTCGTCCGCGTCCTGCACGTCATGCCCGTAGATGGAGAAGGCGGGCACGCCCTTCTGGGCGTAGGCGGCCAGTGCGGCGGCCAGGTAGACGGCGCCGGGGCGCTCCGTGCCGTTGAAGCCCCAGATGGCCTTGGGGATGCGGTTGTCCGTCTCGAAGGTCTCCGTGATGTAGCACCAGCAGGGGGTGACGATGAGCGAGCAGCCCACGTTGTTCTCCGCGAACTTCTGGTTGGCGGCGGCGGCCTCCGCGGGCCCGCCGATGCAGGTGTCCGCGATGACGCACTTCACGGGCTGCCCGTTGGCGTGCTTGACGTTGGCCTCGATGAGGGCGGCGGCGGCCTTGGCCATGTTCATGGTCTGGTCTTCCAGGGACTCGCGGACGCCGAGGCGGCGGCCGTCAATCGTGGGGCGAATGCCGATGGTCGGCAGTGTATCGTATTTCATATCGTTGATTTTTATGGGTTGGAATGAATAATGAGAGGGGTTACTTTTCCTCGGCCTGCTTGCCAGTGCCGCGGAAGCGCAGGCCGTACACCAGCACAATCACCAGGCATGCCACCAGGATGTAGTAGCAGCCGCGCAGGGAGGCCTCCTGGATGGTGCCCACCACCTGCCCGGTCTTGTCGTCGATGATGTCGTGCGCGCCGTTGTACAGGTAGAGGGAAAGGCCGGAGAGCACGTTGTTCTCCATGCAGTAGGCGAAGATGGGGGGCACGGCGGCGCCGCCCATGATGCTCATCACCAGGCCGGCCGCGCCGAGCTTGGAATCCGGGCCCAGGTCACGCAGGGCGATGCCGTAGATGGTGGGGAACATGAGCGACAGGGTGGCGGAGATGGCCACCACGCAAATCAACCCGGGAAGCGCCGGCAGGTACACCGCGCCCAGGCTCAGCGCTATGCCTATCACCGCCATCAGGCTCATCATGTTGGCGGGGTTGTACTTCTTCATCAGCGCCGTGCAGATGAAGCGGAACACGATGAAGCAGCACATGGCCGCTATGTAGAAGTACATGGCGTTCGCGTTAGAGCAGCCGTAGATGTAGTTGGCGTAGTGGATCACGTACACCCACGCAATGGTCTGCAGGCCCACGTAGAAGAACTGCGTGAACACGCCCCAGCGGTAGCGCGGCAGGTGTACCAGCGTGCAGAGCGACTTCCAGAAGGTGTGCTGCTCCGCGTCCTCTCCCTTGGCCGCGGCCACCGGGATGTCCTTCACCTTGAACGCCACCCACAGGCACGCCACGATCACCGCCAGGCAGATGTACGGGGAAACCAGCCAGATGAGCTTGGTGTCCGGCGTGGCCTGCTCGATATGGTCGAATATCACGAACTTGGCCACCAGCAGGCCGATGAGGCAGCCCACCGGGTTGAACTGCTGCGCGAAGTTCAGGCGGCGCACCGCCGTCTCCTCCGGGCCCATCGCCAGCACGAACGGGTTGCAGGTTGTCTCCAAAATCGAGCAGCCGGAGGCGTACACGAAGATGGAGCACAGGCAGATTTCATAGCTGTTGAACGCGGCCGCCGGAACGTAGCCCATCACGCCGATGAAGAACACGCCCAGGCCCAGCAGCACGCCGGACTTGAACGAGAACTTCTTGATGAAGATGGATGCCGGGATGGCCAGCACAGCATACGCGCCGTAGTGCGAGGTCACGGACATCACCGTGCCCATCTGCCCAAGCTCCGGGAATATGCTCTCAAACGCCTTCACTAGCACTTCCGCCATGGCGTTCACCACGCCCCACAGCGCAAAGCACGTTACCAGCATGAAGAACGCCGCACGGTACTTGCGCGGCACAACGGGTGTCAAATCACGGGTCTCGTCCGTACTCATAATACAAAATTCTACCATATAGACCCGCCGTGTCAATGATTAAAAGCCAGTCGGCGGCGGAAAAGTCGCCGCGTTCGATTGTGCTTGCGGGGCGGGGGCGCGCGTGGTAGGATGGTGCGCGTATGAGCAGGACGTATTTGTGCGCATGCCTGGGCATTCTGGCAATGCTCGGGCTGCCGATGTGCCAGCAGTTCGACGGAGCCATCCCCGCCGGCATGGTGAGGGCCGTGGATGCAGAGGCTGATTCCATGATTGCCCAGGCGGAGGCCCTTGGCCGCCAAGGCAAGGTGGGCAAGGAAATCAAGCTGCTCAAGAAGGTGGCCACCCAGCACCAGGTGGCGCCCAACGCAGACAAGGCGCGCTTCATGCTGGGGCAGGCGTACGAGTCCACGGGCGACTACCGCGAGGCCTTCAAGCAGTACAGCCGCCTGATAGACCGCTACCCGCAGAGCGCGCTCTACCGGGATGCGCTCAACCGCCAGCTCTCCATGGCCATGCGCGGCGCGCAGGGCAAGCTCACCGTCCCCGTGCTCTGGGGAGCCTGGCATTCCAACATGGAGAGCGACAAGGTGGTGGAGTGGCTGCGCTACATCATCGACAAGGCGCCGTACAACGACATGGCGGCCACGGCCGCCTCCCTGCTGGGCAACTTCCTGGTGGAGAAGCGGCGCTACGAGGAGGCGCGCATGGAGTACGCGCGCCTGGTGGAGAAGTACCCCGACAGCCCGTACGCCCCTGCGGCGCAGCTCATGGTGGCGCAGCTGTGGGCATCCAACCGCACGCGCGGCGAGAACAACCTGGTGAACCTCACCAACGCACGCGAGGCATACGAGGAATTCTGCCTCCGCTTCCCCAACCACAAGGACGCCCACAAGGCCCTGGCACAGGTCTCCAACATGAAGCGCCTCATGGTCCAGCAGCAGCTGGATGTGGGCAAGTACTACCTCTACCGCTCCAACGAGTACCAGTCCGCCATCTTCTGCTTCGAGGACGTGGTGCGCCAGCGCTCCGTGAATCCGGAGGCCGCCGCGGAGGCCGCGCAGCTGCTGGCCAAGGCACGCGCCGCCGCCAACCGCAAGTAATCATTTTGCCATGACCAAGCTGCTGCAAAGCGCCGCTCTCACCGCCGCGGGCCTTCTGGCCGTCTCCTGCGGCTACCACCTGGACGGCGCGCTCAACCCCAAGATGGAAGGCGTGCACAGCTTTGCCGTGGCCATGTTCGAGAACAGCTCCTTCTACCCGGACGCCGGAATGATGGTGACCACTGCGCTCACCAATTCCCTGGAGCGCTCCGGCACCATGCGCCTGCGCACCCACGGCAGCGCGGACTGCTCCATCTCCGGCCGCGTGGTGCGCGTCTCCCGCACCGCCCTGCGCGCCAACCCCAAGGACAGCGTGCTCAGCTCGGAAATCGGCCTCACCATCCAGGTGGAGTACAAGGTGGTGGACAACCGCTCCGGCAAGGAGCTTGCCAAGGGCACCGCCTCCGGTCAGGGAAGCTTCTTCAACAACGACCTCGGCAGCGTGCAGACCGCTGAGCAGAATGCCGTCTCCTACGCCGCGCGGCAGGCTGCGGACGACATCGTGACCGACCTCACGCTGCCATGATCGAGTACCCCGTCAGCTTTGTGGGGCTGCCCATCGGCAACCGCGGGGACATCACGCGCCGCGCGCTGGAGGTGCTGCAGGGGGTGGACTGCATCTGCTGCGAGGACACGCGCAACACGGGCATGCTGCTCACCCACTACGGCATCAAGAAGCCGCTGCTCAGCCTGCATGAGCACAACGAGGCGCAGCGCGCCCCTGAGGTTGCCACCCGCGCGCTCGCCGGAGAGCGTTTCGCCGTGGTCACGGATGCCGGTATGCCCGGCGTGAGCGACCCCGGCTACCGCCTCATCCAGGAGCTCAAGAGGCGGGAGGTGGCGTTCACCGTGCTGCCCGGCCCCTCTGCCGTGGTCACCGCGCTGGTGGGCTCCGGCCTGCCGAGCGACGCCTTTTTCTTCGGCGGCTTCCTGCCGGTGAAATCCGGCCGCAAGGCCGCCGTGCTGCAGGCCGCCGTGCTGGCGGAGCACACCAGCATCTTCTACGAATCCCCCTTCCGTATCGTCAAGACCGTCCAGGCCCTGGCGGAAATCGACCCCGCCGCGCCCATCTGCGTGGCGCGCGAGCTCACCAAGGTGTACGAGACCTACCACCGCGGCTCCGCCGCGGAGCTGCTGGCGGAGTTCACCGCCCATCCCCCAAAGGGTGAGATGGTCCTGCTCATCGGCGGTCAAAACGCCCCGCGCTGATTTCCGCTCACGGGCGCGCGTTGCGGATGATGAACAGCGGCAAAAAATTGCGCTTGCATTGCGTGGCGTGATTTGCTAAAGTGTCTGCCGAACGCATAATTCGGTGTACCTTTTGTCGAATGAAAGAACAAGCGACAGCAAGGAAGGTGTTTGCGCGCCACGGGGGAATGGCGCGCACGGCGGAGCTGCGCGCGGCGGGAATCAACCACTACAGGCTGCAACAGCTCATAGCGCAGGGTGACGTAGAGTGTGTGCGGCGCGGCTACTACCAGTGGATTGGCGAAAGCGCACCTTCCGACGTGCGGACACTGACCCGCCTGTTCCCGGATGCAGTGTTCTGCATGCATACCGCGCTGTTTCACTACGGGTATACGGACCGCACGCCGGACGAGTGGCATCTGGCGGTTTCCAAATTCTCCAACAGGAAACGCTTTTGCCTACGCTATCCCGTCGTGCAGCCGCACTTCCTGACTCCCTCCACCCTGCAGCTCGGCGTATGCAGGGAAACGATGGAAGGCATCACCATTCGCATGCACAACCGCGACCGCGTTATCTGCGACTGCCTGCGCTTCCGCAACGCCATGGATCCGGAAATCCTGCGCAAGGCCGTGCGGACGTATGTGGAGGACCCGCACATGAACACCGCGCAGCTGCTTGACTACGCGCAACGGCTGCGCTGCAGGCAAAGCGTGCAAAATCTCATTGAGCCATGGCTGTAATCACCAACCGCGCTGCATCCACCCTTGCACGCCTTAGGCGTCGGAGCTAATCCACACCGCCATTCGGCGGCGTTCCGTGGTGGGTTGGCGGGCGTGGTCAACCCCACGGTTTTCACCGTGGGCTACATGCAGGGAAGCACCCCGCATAAGGCGGGGTGCGTGCGTTATCGGAAGACGCGCGTATAAATAGGCAGCGAGCGTGGAGAGGACATCGTGTGTCGGATTGGGGTGTGGAGGGATTTGCATGCTCTCACGGTTCGCCGATGCCATTACCGTCTGCTTTCCCATGCACCCCGCGCATGCGGGGTGCTACCTTGCAGTAAGCCCACGGTGAAAACCGTGGGGATGTCCCCGCGTGCGTGACAATTCACGGAACGCCGCCGAATGGCGGTGTGGATTCACGCCAAGGGTGGCATCTCTCCGAGCGTTATTTCGCCGCGCTGCAATGGGTAGTATGTCTCCCCATAAAATCTGGAGGAGTGCCGAATCTTATGGGATGGCAATTTAATTGAACAGCCGCATGAAAAACTTCAACGACATTTACTTCTTCCCCCGCCATTTCCCCTTTGACGGTGCCCCGCGCTGATTTCCGCTCACGGGCGCGCGTTGCGGATAATGAGCAGGAGGTCGTCCAGCTCCTTGGCATCCACCCCCTCGTCGCGGATGCGGCCCTCCTCCGTGGAGAGGGAGTCCATGAGCTTGTCGTACTGCGCCTGGGACTTCTCGTCAAGCTCCAGCTTGCCGGGTGCTGCGTTGGGATCTTTCTTGCTGCCCATGGCGGTGTCCTTCTTGCCGCCGAGCCCGTAGAGCTTCTGCACCTGCTGGTAGGCGCGCTCGGCACCCTTGTTGTCATGGATGCCCTTGACAATGGAAAGCGCCTTTTTCTGGCGCTTCATGAAAGCCTTGCTGTCGGCCTTGAGGGCCTTGGCGGTGAGGCGGTCCTCCTTGGCGTCGCTGTCGGCCTGTGCCAGGGGCGCGGCGGCCACGAGGGCGGCCAGGGCAAGTACGGGAACGAGACGTGTATTCATGGCAGGTATGAACGGAAAGCTTTTTTCATTTATCTTATCTGGCGGCGGCCACCTTCTGCAGCAGGGGAGCGGTGTCGTAGGCCTCCGCCCACTTGCGCAGCTCCTTGCCCTTGTAGGACGACAGGCCGTCCGCCGTGAGCTGGCGCGCCAGCAACGGCGCGGGTATCAGCATGCACAGGAAATCGGCGTCCGCCTCGTAGCCGGCCTTCACATCACCGCTGCGGGTCATGATGACGCCGTCGCACGGGCTCATGGAGTTGAGCTCCACAATGGCGTCCGCCAGTTCTTCCCTGCCGATACTGAAATCCGCTGCCATACGGTCTTTATATAGCACAGCCCGCCCACGCGGTTCAAGCCAAAAGTGGGCGGGCGCGGGATGGGATTTCGCGTGTGTCAGAAGCGGAAGGAGAGGCCTGCGTGGACCTCATGCCAGCGCATGGAGCGCGCCTGCAGCTTGGTGCTGGCGTTGTGGTAGCGGGAACGGTAGGTGACATCCGGCTCTGCGGTGCTGCCGAAGTACTGGTAGCCGATCTCCACATAGCCGTGGTGGCTGAAGCGGAAGGAGAAGCCCGCCGCGCCGGCGTAGGCGAAGCCCGCGGTGGCCTTGGAGTGGAAGTCCTCGTAGTATCGGCCGTGGTCGTAGTAGTAGCTGTCGTGGTCGTTGACGCCGAGCATGGCGATGTCCAGCCCGGCCTTGGCTCCGACGTAGAAGAAGGCGTTGCGGGCGCGGTTGAGCGGCACGCACACCTCATACCCCGGCATGAGTGAGATGCGGCTGCGGTAGAAGCGGAAGCGCTCCATCCAGGCGTGGCGGTCGTCGTCCATGGCGGCAAGGCGCTCATAGTCTGTGCCGCCGGCAAAGGAGAGGTCGAGCGTGATGGCCTGGTGCGGGGTGAAGAACCATGAGCCTTGCAGCTGCACGCCGAAGACATCGGTGGCGAATTCGCTGCGGGGCGAGGCGTTGAAGCCGTAAAGGAAGTGCGCGGAGAAACTGCCGCGCGGGTTGTCGGTATAGTCCAACTGCGGCGCGGGGTAGGGAGCGTAGGCCGGTTCCTGCGGGGGA
Source organism: Akkermansia sp. (assembly GCA_024405455.1). Classification (GTDB taxonomy): domain Bacteria; phylum Verrucomicrobiota; class Verrucomicrobiia; order Verrucomicrobiales; family Akkermansiaceae; genus Akkermansia. Next base: position 34,851 of record JAKSOT010000011.1, read on the forward strand.
GCGGAGTCCGGCGGCACGGAGGATTCCACGGGCGCGGGTGCGGAAAGGGTGGCGGGCTGTTCCGCGACGGGCGGCGGCACGGCGCCGGGGGCCTGGCCGTACACGGGCAGGTTGGCGGGCAGCGGGGCGGCGATGCTTGCGGCGGGAGCAAGCGCCAACAGGGCGATGATACCGGATTTTGTCATGGTCGTCGGTGTTGAGAGGGAACGTGGGTTGCCTCACTGGGAGAGGCGCGGGAAAAGGGCAAATTTATTCCGTGCAGACACGCGGGCTCATTTGGCGCCGAGCTGCTGTCTCCAGTGGCGCATCAGCACGGCGAAGGGCTTGTCGGATTCCGCGTTGTCCTTGTACGGGTCCAGGGAGAAGGCCTTGGCGTACTCGCCGCGCAGCATGAGCGCCAGGCAGTGCATCTCGTTGGCGAAGCTGGCGTCGTCCTTCTCCACATGGGAGGCGGCGTTGTGGAAGAGCTGGGGCGAGGCCATGGCCTTGATGGGGTCCTCCCCGTGCTTGCGGAAGGCGGCGAAGGCGGCCTTGGCGACCTTGCAGAGCTCCTGCTGCACCTGCAGCTCCGCCTTTTCCGCAGGGGAGAGCTTGAGCGTGGAGAGCACCTGCATGGCGCCCTGCGCCTGGTCCAGCATGCCGCTGCCCAGCAGGTTCAGCACGCGCTCGCGGGTCTTGGGCACGGCATCGTGCGCCAGCTGCAGCTCATAGCTCTTGAACGGGGCCACGAGCTCCGCGAGCGCGCCGCTGCCCTGTTCCACCTCGTCCGAGGCAGCCTTGGCGAGCGCCTGCGCCTCCGGGATGAACCCGGCCTCCATGTCGCGGGCAATGGCCACGGCGGCGGCGGCCACGCGCAGCAGGGGTTGGCGGATGTCCTGCAGCCTGCCGACATCCAGCGGGGCCTGCGCCTTGGCCAGCTCAACGGCGGCTTGCGTCTCCTGCCAGCCGCCGGGCGCGGAGAATGAACTCTTCCCTGCGGCGGCGTAATGGCGGGACGCGCGCTCCAGCAGGGCGTCCGCATCCTGCAGGGATGCTCCCTGCAACACTTTGAACATGGCCGCCATCAGACCCGCGCGCGCGCCGACGGCGGGATCCTGCGCCTTCTCCGCGAGCTTCTGGTAGATGGATGCGGCGGACTGCCATTGGGAAGCGCCGATGAGGCTCTCGGCCTTGGCGGCGTCCTGCCATTCGGGGGAGGTGCGGTCGTTGGGCGCGGTGATATATTTCTGCTCCTCGCGCACGGTGGTGGAGCACACCACGGTGGTGGCCAGGATGATGCCCAGCAGGGCTGACCCCGCCAGTATCATGATTTCGCGCTTCTTCTCCTGGAGCCACAGGCGGGTGGCGCGCCGCTGTCCCTCGCGGGCCAGGTGCTCCTGCACCTCCGCCAGCTCCGCGAGCACGTCGCGGTAGTCCGCCGGGCGGTCGTCGGGCTTGAACGCGGACATGTGGTCCACGAAGTCGCACAGGTCCGGGTCCAGGTGCGGGTAGGCGGTGCGCATGCGCGGGAACTTCTCCTTGAGCGCCAGCAGCGAGCTCACGGAGGTGAACTCCTCCGGCATGGTGTCCACGCCCGTCAAGAGGTTGCGCAGGGTCATGCCCAGCGCGTAGATGTCGCTGCGCACGTCCTCCTTCTCGCGCCGCAGGGTCTCCGGCGGCACGTAGAACGGGGTGGCCCAGATGACCTCCTCGGTGTCGCCGTCGGCTTCCTGGCTCTCCATGGAGAGGCCGAAGTCCAGCACCTTGGCCTGGTTGTCCTTGGTGATAATGACATTTCCGGGCTTGACGTCGCGGTGGAGCAGCCCGGCCTCGTGGGCGGCCTGGAGGCCCAGGGCCACCTGGCGTATGATTTCCACGGCCTGGTTGGGCAGCAGGAACTTGCGGCGGTCGATGATGAGCTCCAGGTTCTCGCCGTCCACCAGCTCCATGGCGATGTAGAACTGCCCCTTGTCCCACCCGGCGGAGTACACGGACACCACGTTCTCATGGCGCACCTTGGCCATGAGGGAGCATTCGCCCTCGAACTTGCGGATGCGGTCCTCCTGGGTGCGGTAGGTCTCGTTGAGCAGCTTGATGGCGAGCGGGCGGCCCAGGGTGGGGTCGTACGCGCGCATGACGACGCTCATGCCGCCGATGCCGAGGATGTTGTCGAGGCGGAAGTTGGCGAGAGTGGTGTTGGCGCGGCCCTCCTTGCCGCACTGGGGGCAGGAGACCTCCGCGAGGAACCCCATTTTTGAGGTGTCCACGGCGGTGCCGCACTCCGGGCACGTCCACCCGCTCTTGTTCGCCTCGTCCATCCGCGTGTGGCGTGGTCAGCCGAGCTTGGGGAGGGAGGCGGCGGCAACGGCCTGGCCGTGGCGCTTCGTCTTCTCGTCCGGCACGCACAGGTTGATGTGCA
>JAKSOT010000110.1 GCA_024405455.1 Akkermansia sp.
AATACGCACGATTGGACTCGAACCAACACGATGTTACTCACTAGAACCTGAAACTAGCGCGTCTACCAATTCCGCCACGTGCGCATCGGAATGTTGCGGGGGAATTAAACCACGGGCGCCGGATAATGGCAAGCAAAATTTCTGCCGTATGGCAAATTTTTTGCGGCATGGCTTCCCGACCGCGGAAAACAGGTGGGCAATCAGCCTATGCGGTAGGTGATGCGCGCCTTCTCCATATCGTACGGGGAGACCTCGATCTTGACGCGGTCGCCGACGACGAGGCGGATGAAGCGCTTGCGCATCTTGCCGGAGATGTGGGCCAGGAATTCGTGGCCGTTGGCCACCTTCACGCGGAACATGGTGCCGGCGAGCACGGCGGAAACCACGCCCTCCAGCTCAATCTCGCCCTCGCCGTCGTCATCCTTGGGCTTGGGTTTGGGTGCAGCCAGCGGGGGACGGTTGGCGGGGTTGCGGCGGGGGCCGTTGTTGCTGGGTTTGCCGCCCTGGGGGCGGGGTCCGCGGTTGTTAGGAGGTTTAGGCATTCTGCTTGGTATTGTGAGAGAGCGCGCACCCGCGAGGGCGCGTGCAGGTTGAGTTTAATGCGCGGCGCGGTGATTGGCAAGTGAAAATTCACCGCCGCGCGGGCGAAATTTGAAAAAATTGCAGGAAAACACAAAAATGCGGTTGACAAAAGGGGAAAAGGGGAGTAGAGTACCCGCCCCGGGAAACCCGGACATCTGGCGCAAGCCAGTTCCACCCCCTCGGAAATCAGTTAGAAAATATGAAAACGTACTCAGCCAAGGCTCAGGAAATCGAGCGCAAGTGGTATGTGATCGACGCCGCCGACAAGGTGCTCGGTCAGGTTGCCGTGCAGGCAGCCAACCTGCTGCGCGGAAAGTGCAAGACAATTTTCACCCCGCACGTGGACTGCGGTGACTATGTGGTCGTGGTGAACGCGGACAAGGTGGTGCTCTCCGGCACGAAGGAGACCACGAAGATTTACACGCGTTACACGGGCTACGTGGGCAACCAGCGCGTGACCACGCCGGCCAAGCTGCGCAAGACGCACCCGGAACTGATTCTGGAGCACGCCATCCTGGGCATGGTGCCGCACACCCGCCAGGGCCGCTCCCAGGCATCCCGCCTGAAGGTGTACGCGGGCGCGGAGCATCCGCATGCCGCGCAGAACCCGGAAGCCGTAACCATCGCCTAACCCCATTCCAACCATGTCTACCACCCCCTACAATTCAACCGGACGCCGCAAGGAGGCCATCGCGCACGCCTGGCTCACCCCCGCGGAAGAGGGCAAGAGCGGCAACATCACCATCAACCGCCGCAGCTTTGAGGAGTACCTGCCCACGTATGCCCTGCAGAACGTGGTGCTGCAGCCCTTCTACGCCACCAACACCATGAAGAAGTACGATGTGCGCGTGGTGTGCCGCGGCGGCGGCATTCACGGGCAGACGGGCGCCATCAGCCTGGCGATTGCCCGCAGCCTTGTGATGATTGACGAGGAGTACCGCAAGCTTCTGCGCGAGCAGGGCCTGCTGACCCGCGATTCCCGCATGAAGGAGCGCAAGAAGGCCGGCCGTCCCGGCGCCCGCAAGCGCTTCCAGTTCAGCAAGCGCTGATTCAACACCGTTTCCGAGATACAGAAAAGGGCCATGCAAACGCATGGCCCTTTTTTTCATGGTGTGCGGTTTAGAGAACGCCCCCGCCGGCGGCCAGGAACAGCAGCACCAGACCCGCCAGCGCGGCGCCCAGCACCGCCAGCAGGAAGAGCAGCACCACCCACCAGGGGCGTTCCTTTTCCATGGTGCTCATTGGGGTATGTTGCGGTTGTGCACGCGTGCAACCTCATCCGCGATGGCGGTGAGCATGCCTCGCTTGTTCATGATGTCTATCCAGGCGTACTGGCCGTTCACGTTGAACTCCAGGAAGTGCAGCGTGCCGTCCGCCGCTCGCAGGAAATCCAGGCGGGAGAACGTGAAGCCGGTCTCCGCCATCATGGCGCGCACCCGCGCCGCCTCGTCGGCGGAGAGCTCGCAGGGCGTCCACTCCCCCTTGCCCTCGGCGGTGGGCTTGCGGCAGTCCATGCCCTGCATGCCCGCGCGGCTGTATTCGGAGGCGAACAGCTTGCCGTTGATGTAGGCCACGGTGACATCCGAGACGGCGTCCACCGCCTGCTGCAGGAACCAGGGGAACTCCAGGTCGATGCGCTTGGGAGCCACCCTGGAGACATTGAAGAGGCGGCCGTTGCCCACGCTGAGCCCGGTGTTGCACTTGCAGACGAGTTGTTCGCCGATTTGAGGTGTAACCTTGTGGAGCATCTGCCAGGCCGGTACGGGAAAATACTTGGCGGCGAGGCGCATCTGGCGCATCTTCTTCCATACGCCGCTGGGAGAAGGGTGGATGAGTGCCAGCTTGCCCGCGCCGTACGCCAGGTCCTTGATGCCGGACCATATCTCGAAAACCTCCTCGCGCAGCCAGTTCTCCGGGCTGCCGAGGGCGGGTACATCGATGGTCATAGGGTTGAACATGACTTTGCGCTCGTACACGGCGCCCACGCGGGCCTCCGTGCACACGCGCCCCAGCGGGTCGCTAATTTCATAGCCGTCCGCGTGGATATTCCATGCGTATTCCTTCCACAGGTCGATGTTGAGGCGGAACACCTCCGCATGGCGTGTGAGGTGCGGCATCAGGATGTCCGTGGTCACATCCCCGCTGTTGGTGAGCAAGAGTATCATGGCGCTTCAAGGCATAAAGAAAAAGGCTGCCGTCCCCCATCGGAAACGGCAGCCTTGGGTTATCGGGTTTAGCACACGTGCCAATCGTCAACCTGCGAGGAGCCACGTCCTCCGGGAGGGTAGCTGAAGGAGCCGTTGGCGCCTACCCTCTTATCCTCTTCGTTCACGATGTTCATTTCGCCCTGGTTTTCCCAGTTGTAGGCGGCGGGAGCCGCCGGCTGCTGCGCCGGGGTCTCCGGAGCCATGGCCACCATGAACGGTGTCAGCATTGCGGTTGTGATAATCATAGTTGTGTCTTTTCGGTTAGAACATCCGCGGCCGGGTGGCAGAATTGCCTGTCCACCGTCGGCGGATAGCTACAATGTAGCGTGGTCGTTATACTAAGTCAAGCGTAAAAGCGATTTTTCTTCACTTTTTTGCGTTCTAATATCGATTTTGGTGGTTTTTCAGCGAATTTTATCGCAAAACGCCCCGCACGGCGAACAGCCGGGCGGGGCGGGTAAGGGGCAATGGGAAATTTCTCAGCCGTTGAGCTGTGCGAGGGCTTCCTCTGCGAGGAGCTTGCAGCCGCGGAGGTCCAGTTTCCCCGTGGGGAGCATGGGGATGCTTTCCACGGGGACAATGTACTTGGGGGCCCAGAGGTTGGGGATGTTGGCGGCCATGAGCTTGGAGCGGATATCGCCGAGGATGGCCTTTTCCTCGGAGCTGCGCTGGTGCTCCGGCAGGGTGGAGAGCAGGACGAGGGCCTCACCCTTCTGGGCGTCCGCCACGCCGGTGACGGCCACCTGCACGCCGTCGGCCTCCACATCCAGCTGGAGGGCGTCCACGATGGCTTGTTCCACGCTCTCGTGGGGCACCATCTCGCCGCCCACCTTGGAGAAGCGTGCGAGGCGGCCGCCGAGTGTGATGAAGCCGTTGAGGTCCAGCTTGCCGATGTCTCCGGTCTTGAACCAGCCGTCGCGGAAGATGTCGCGGTTAAGCTCCGGGCGGCCGATGTATCCGCCGAAGATGTTGGCGCCCTTGATCCAGAGCATGCCCTGCTCGGTGAGGGGAAGCTCGTGGGATTCGTCGTCCACATCGGTGATGCGCACGGCGATGCCGGGGAGGACGGCGCCGATGCTGCGCTTCACCAGACCCGGCACGTAGAAGGCGGAGCCGGGCAGCGGCGGGGCGTCCGGCACGTTGACGGCGCACACGGGCGCGGCCTCGGTGAGGCCGTAGCCCTCCAGCAGGGTCACGCCGCAACGCTTCTTGAACTCGTCCTCCAGCGCGGGCTGCAGCTTCTCCGCGCCCACGATGAAGTGGCGCACGGAGCGGAAGGTGGTGTCGTCTGCGCGGCGCAGCATGGCGCGCGCGAAGGTGGGCGTGGCGCACATGAGGGTGAGCTTGTAGCGCTTCACCAAATCGCAGAGGCTGCGTGCCTCCGTGGGGCTGGGGAAGGCGCAGGTGCCGAATCCCGTGAGCAGGGGCAGCATGGTGGTGATGGTGAGGCCGAAGCTGTGGAACACGGGCAGGCTGGCCAGGAATTTCTCGTCGTCACCCAGCTCGAAGCGCGCAAGGCACTGCGCGGAGTTGGCCAGGATCATGCGGTGGGTGAGGGCCACGCCCTTGGGTTCCCCGGAGGAGCCGCTGGTGAAGAGCAGCACGGCCTCATCGTCGTTCTTGCGGGCATCCGTGTTGAACATGCGGCAGATGAGGGCGGCGGGCGCGGCCTTGGCCAGCAGCACATTGCGCACCACGGTGGCCTTGCTCAGCCCGTGCAGCAGGGTTTCCACGAACACCAGTCGCTCCTCCGGCGGCCAGGGGAAGGAGGGCAGCTTCTGGCGGAACTTGGCGGCGGTGATGAAGTGCTCCACGCCGGATTGGCGCACGGTGCTCTCGAAGGCAGTCTTGGTGGAGGCGTAGTTCACCATCACCGGGGTGATGCCGGAGAGCAGGCAGGCCACGGTGGCGATGGTGCAGCCGGGCCCCGGCGGCAGGATGACGCCCAGGCGCTTCTCATGCGGGAACTGCGCGCTGAGCCAGCGGGACACCGTCATGGCCACGCCCAGCAGCTTGTAGAACGGCAGGCTGGTGTGCGTCAGGCCGTCGATGACCTCCGCCTTGGGGTGCGCCTTCATGGATTTCACCAGCGTGGTGGCCAGGGAGGCGGAGAGCAGCGGGTGCGCAGAGAAGAGCTCCTGCCCCTTCTGCAGCCAGGCGGCCAGCAGGCGCTCCCCGGTCTGCGGGCCGGGCGCCAGCTGCGGCAGGATGCAGAACTCCTCGCGGTACCCGCCCTCGTCGGGCGCGTCGCGGTACAGCGTGCGGATGTCGTCGCCGTAGTACGCCAGGAACAGCGGAATGGGGGAAATGTGCAGGCTGCCCACCGTGGAGAGGAACGGGGAGGGCACATCCGCAATGCAGCCGCGGGTCTTGGCCACGTGGCCGGGCAGGAACACCACGCTGCGGCCCTTGGCCATCTCGTTGCGGATCTGCTCGCGCACGGCGCGCGGCGTGGTCTTGCGGAAATCGAAGTACACGATGTCCCCGCCCTTGCGCTTCAGGAAATCCATGATGCTTTCCGCCGGCGGGTACGTGGGGTCAACCAGGTATGAGACTTGGCCGCCCAGCAGGTGGTGCAGGGCCTTGCCCGCATCAATGCTCAGGCGGTTCGGCATGTAGAAGCCGGGGTGGATGATGTTCTCCTGTCCGGTGACGTTGAAGGTGGCCATAACGGGTGGGGGATTCGTTCATGGCGGCGGGCTCTCCCCGCATGCGCCGCAGGCATTGTACCACAAACCCCGCGCCATTGCCAGCGTAATCACATTACCTATTTCCGCTTGGTGTAGTACCTCACGTAGTCCACTTGGAATTGGCAGGGGTACTGGCCGGCGTCGGGGGCTTCGGTCATGGTTCCGGGGCCTCCCACGGCGGTGTTGATGATGAGGTAGCCGCCCTTGCGGAAGGGGTTGCGGCCGTCCGGATAGGTGATTTTCTCCGTCTCAAAGATGATGATTTCCTGCTTGTCCACGCCCAGGCGGATGGTGGTTTTGTCCCACTCCATCCAGTAGACGTGGAAATCATCCGTGAGGGTGTCCACCACGGGGTGCTTGTTGACCATGGCGTCCTGGTTGCCGCCGTTCCTGCCCCAGTGGATGGTGGCGTGGCAGTGGTTGTGCTGCTGGGAGGCGTGCTCCATGATATCGATTTCCCCGCACTGGGGCCAGCCCCACGGGTTGTCGTTGATGAGCCAGATGGCGGGCCAGGCGCCCTTGTTGCCGGGGACCTTGGCGCGCACCTCCAGGCGGCCGTGGAAGAAGTTCTTGCGCCCCCTGGTGGTGATGGAGCCGCTCTTGTAGGGCATGGTCTTGCGCTGCTCGGTCCACCTGGTGGAGCCGGGTTTGTAGTTGCTCACGGGCGTTTCCTTAGCCTCGGTGGTGAGGGTGAGCATGCCGTCCTTTACGGAGATGGAGTCCGCGGTGTAGGTTTGGGCGGCGCCCTGGTTGCGCACCACGCCCAGCTCCGGCTGCCACTTGGAGGCATCCAGCCTGCCGCCGTTGAACTCATCGTGCCACGCCAGCACCCAGCCGCCAGGCAGGGTCTTGGGCGCGGCGTTCCCGCCCGCCAACACGGGCAGCGCGGCCAGCAGGGGAAGCATTGGAACAAGCATGCGTTTCATCATTCCCCCTTTCTACCACGCCGCATGCGCCGTGTCAACAAATCATGCGGCGGCACTGCTACTGCAAATCCGGGGGGATGGGGACGGAGGGGTAGACGCGGCGGGGATTTCTCCAGAAGAGGATGAGGGTGAGGGCGAGGAAGCCGAGCCCGGCGAGGGTGGAGGTGTAGACATCCAGGTGGATGCCGCACTCCGGCGCGCAGA
>JAKSOT010000111.1 GCA_024405455.1 Akkermansia sp.
GCAACCGCTTCCTGCTCATCAACAACGTGGGCAGCCACTCCCCGTTCTTCGCGTACGACCGGGAGAACCCCGCGTTCACACCCGCCAGCCCGGACGCCCTGCACAACGCCCCGCACACAAACCCGCAGGCCGCGGAGATGGTCTCCAACGCCTACGACAACACCATCCGCTACACGGACGAGTACATCCGCGACCTGCTGGCACCGCTGCAGGGCAAGCCCTACCTGTACATCTACGTGAGCGACCACGGCGAGCCCGTGGGCGAGAACAACGAGTGGACCCGCGGCAACCCCAACTTCCACCGCACGCAGTGGTGCAGGGTGCCCCTCATCGTCATCGCCTCCCCCGAATTTGTACAGCTGCACCCGCACTTCGCGGAGGCCTTGGCGCAGCTGCGCGCCCATGCCGCCATGCCCTGCGCCCATGAGAACATCTTCCATTCCCTGCTGGGCATCTTCGGCATCTCCACCCCCTACTACAACGCGGAGCACGACTTGTCCTCCCCGCAGTGCAAGCCCTACACCGGCCCGCACCCCTCCCGCAACGGCGAACCCGCCGACGGCTTGAAGTGGGAATGATTGCCCCCGCTTTTTTTGCGCGCATGCTTGCATTTCGCCTTGAAATGCGCGCCGGTTGGCGATACACTCACCCCGTGCGGGCGTACACAACCCGCCCGCTTAACACCAAATCCAATACACCATTATGGCTAAACTCACAGTTCGCGACCTCGACGTCGCCGGTCAGGAAGTCCTCATGCGCGTGGACTTCAACGTTCCCATGAAGGATGGCGCCATCACCAACGATGCCCGCATCGTGGCCGCCCTCCCCACCATCAAGTACCTGCTGGAGAAGGGCGCCCGCCTGGTGCTCTGCTCCCACCTGGGCCGCCCGGAAGGCACCGGCTATGAGGAGGCGTTCTCCCTCAAGGCCGCCGCCGAGTGCCTCGCCAAGCACCTCGGCAAGCCCGTCGCCTTCGTTCCGGAGACCATCGGCGCCGCCGCCACCGCCGCCCGCGCCGCCCTCAAGGACGGCGATGTCCTCCTGCTGGACAACGTGCGCTTCGACAAGAAGGAGAAGAAGAACGACCCCGAGTTCGCCAAGACCCTGCTGGGCAACGCCAAGCTCTATGTGAACGACGCCTTCGGCTCCGCCCACCGCGCGCACGCCTCCACGGAGGGTGTCACCCACTTCGCTGAGAAGTCCGCCATGGGCTTCCTCATCGAGCATGAGCTCGAGTACCTCGAGGGCAAGCTCGAAACCCCGGAGCAGCCTTTCGTCGTCATCATGGGCGGCGCCAAGGTCTCCGACAAGATCCAGGTGCTCTCCAAGCTCATGGAGAAGAGCCAGACCTTCATCATCGGCGGCGCCATGGCCAACACCTTCCTCGCCGCTCAGGGCAAGAACGTCGGCGCCTCCATGATCGAGGAGGATAAGCTCGACCTTGCCAACCAGATCCTGGCCGACGCCAAGGCCCGCGGCGTGAAGTTCATCCTGCCCGCCGACACCCGCTACGCCTACAAGTTCGAGGAGGGCGCGGAAACCCACTGCACCGGGCTCTGGGAGGAAGGCGCCTCCATGCCGGAGGGCGGCATGGGCATCGACATCGGCGACAAGGCGATTGAAGAGTTCTGCGCCGTCATCAAGACCGCCAAGACCGTCCTCTGGAACGGCCCGCTCGGCGTCTTCGAGCTGGATTCCTTCGCCAAGGGCACCAAGGCCATCGCCGAGTGCCTCGCGGAAAGCGGCTGCATCTCCATTGTGGGCGGCGGCGATTCCGTGACGGCCGCCAAGAAGTTCAAGGTGGCGGACAAGCTCTCCTTCTGCTCCACCGGCGGCGGCGCCTCCCTGGAGCTCCTGGAAGGCAAGGTCCTCCCCGGCATCGGCTCCCTCACCGACAAGTAAACCGGTCCCCTGCACGCCCAACTACCCTATGAAATACTACGTATACAACAAGGAGACGAAAGCCTGGAGCACCCATGGGGTTGATTTGAAATCAATCCCCCGGGAACAGAAGACGGACGACCTGTACGTTGCCCCCGTGCAAGCCGACGGTACTGCCGGCAAGCCCGTGCTGTACAAGGAACTCGTCTTGGAATTGGCGCGCAAGCAGGAGACGGTACGGCAAGGAATCGTCTCCAAGACCGCTTATTCCGCCGAAGGTTCTTCCAAGCTGGCGGATTCTCCGAAAGACCCTGCCAAGGCGGCGGATTACACCTTCTTTCTGGTGCGCGTGGTTTGCTGGACACATATCATGACAATCATCACCGGCGCGTTGATTGGCCTGAGCATCCTCATCCTGTCGCTTAGTCACGCCAAGCATCCGGAAGTGGGTGCCTTTATCGGGCTTGCCCTGGGTGCGCTTTTGTCATGGGCCGTATATGCCAAGATTCGCAGCCGGTTTGAATAATCCAAGTTTAACATTCATGCAGGGCGGCAATCCAAAAGGGTTGCCGCCCTTTTTGGCGCAACCGATGCGACGTCGCAAGCCTATGGCGTTGACCGCGCGAATCTAATAATTAAAATATTGATTTCTCGCGTTTTTTTTGAGTCTATGCCATACGTATTCCCGAACCTGTAGACTAATATTGCGCCCCTTCTGGTAGGGACTGTATAGGTTTCAAATGCGAATATATTACAGTTCCTGTTCGGGGCTGTCGTGAGCTGCCCGGAGCAATCCGGGCAGACTTTTCATTGGAAAACCTGCTTGACTTGAAGGGGCGGAAAATGTATACCAGTATTATGCACGTCAGAAAACGTTCCATTTCCTCCCTGCATGAGAGGGGACGTGAAAAGCGCCCGCGCGACCGCCGGGGCTTTGCTCTGATTGCCACTCTGACGCTGATGATGCTGCTGGCGATGCTGGCGGTGGGCGTGCTGGCCATGGCGTCGTCCCAGAGCCGCATATCGATGCAGGCGGTGATGCAGGCGCAGGCGCGGCAGCAGGCGCTGGTGGGGCTGGACGCCGCCATCGCGCAGCTGCAGGTGGAGCTGGGACCGGACCGCCGCGTGACCGCCAGTTCCTCCATCCTGAACAACGACGACGGCGCGCCCGGCGGGCACCTGCTGGGCGTGTGGAACAGCTGGGACGGCCCCATCTACGGCTCCAGCATGACCACGGGCGGCAAGATACAATCCACCTACGCGCCCGGGCGCCCGAACGCGTTCCGCCGCTGGCTCATCTCATCGCTGAAGCCGGAGGACACGCGGTCCTTCGGCGCGGCGCAGCGGCTGGCGAGCCGCAAGCCGGGCGAGCGCATCTGCCTGTTGGGGGAGGGCACGCTGGGGCCCACGGCCTCCCGCGCGCACTATGTGTATGCGGACATGGTGCCGATGCCGCGCCTGAGCGAGAACGACCCGAACACGGGCTGCTTTGCCTGGTGGGTGTGCGGTGAGAACCAGAAGGCGCGCGTGGCTGTCAGGGAGCAGGAGAAGACCAACGACCCCATCGAGGTGCTGCACCGCACCTGGAACACGCCGAGCGCCAAATTCACGGCGGACAGCGAGCTGAACTTCCTGCCGGAGGAGCAGGACCGCCCGGAGCGCGTGCTCTCGCTGTCGAGCCTGCCATTGCTGGCGGACACCACGGAGCCCGCCGGCATGCCGTACTTCTTCGATGCCACCGTGAATTCCCTCTCCGTGCCGGTGAACGTGCGCACGGGCGGGCTGAAGCAGGACCTGTGCCTGCTGTTCAACAAGGAAAGCCTCACGGGCACGGAGTTCGCGTGCCGCAGCAGCCAGGACTGCCCGATTGCGGAGGGCAACGATGTTCCCAAGGGCACGGAGCCCAACATGCCCATCGGCTCCTACCAGAACCTGTACGCCTACTACAACAGCTACCCCAACGGCAACCAGAGCGACAACACCTTCGCCGCCCGCATGCAGGGCAGGCTCGGCCAGGACCTCTACACCCGCATGAGCGGCAGCGCCACGGACGTCTCCGGCTCCACGCTCCCCTCGCCGGACACCCCCGGCAAGATGTCCTTCTACGACACGCGCGCCATGATGGACAGCGGCAGCGAGACGGCCGGCTACGCGCGCACGCCGGTGATGCTGGCCTTCCTGAGCAACTACGCCTACGTGACCAAGCAGATCACGGAGTGGGACGACTTTGCGCGGCAATCCCTCATCAACCACTGCAGCGGCACCTGCAAGCCGTGGTTCCCGAACGAATTCCCGGAGGGTCCCAGCGCCTGGCAGGAGTCTGACGGCGGCTACTACGCGTACCTGGCGTACACGCCGCTGGTGCTTTGGTGGAACCCGTACAACGTGGAGATGCGCATCCCCGCCCACAAGCTGTGGTCCTTCTCCACGCCCTTCCGCCAAATCTGGCTCCGCAAGCTCAACGGCTGCATCGGCCACGTGCAGTGGGTGGACCTCTTCGTCAACAGGTGGGCCGCCTACGGCCTCATCGGCCAGGATGCCGACTCCGTCTACGGCAAGGACGGCGGCGACTACTACGAGGCCGAGGGCGGCGGCATGAAGGAGCTCGTCTTCAAGCCCGGAGAAATCCTCTTCTTCTCACCCTCATCCGCGCGCACCAACGATGAGAAGAACAAGCTGCACTCCAACCCCTGGTCCGTGGGCGTGCACCAGAACTCCCTTTCCGGCTACACCTACCGCATCGTCGGCAACGTCATCCCCACCAAGGCCGTGCGCGACCGCGCCGGCACACGCCGCGGACTCTACCCCGTGCAGATTGCCATCGGCGTGGACGAGCGCTTCCAGCCCGGCCTCACCGACAACGAGGAGAACCCCGCCGACCCCCACGGATGGAAGCTTGTCCCCGGCCGCCCGGACGCCTACACCGTGGTCTCCGGTTTCGGCGGCATGTCGGACAACGACAACGTGGTGCAGTTCACGGACAGCGCCGTGCTGCAGGACAAGGGCGGCATGTCGCCCCAGCGCATGCTGCTGGGCTGGATAGACCGCAACCGCGGCGTCACGGAACCCGGCAACGGCGACGAGCACTATGACCACCAGCACCTCAACTCCATCCCCATCTGCGACGAGGACTCGTGGGCGGAGTTCATGAACGATCCCGAGGCGCCGTATTTCGTGGTATCGCTGGGCGTGGTGGCCAAGTCCGCCAACGCCTCGGTGGACACGCGCGTGTATCCGGGGCGGGACTACCGCACCAAGCTGTGGCAGCACTCCAGCCCGGCGTTCTGGGGCAGCGCCATCCTGGACCCGGATGACCAGACGCGACGCTACCACCCCTACCAGCTGGCCGTGCTGCCCACCGGTACCGGGCTTTGCGCCACCCCGCTGGACAACGTGGGCAACAACGGCATCCTCGGCATCGCGGGAGACGCCGGGGAGCAGGTCTCCTTCGCCTCTGTCATGGAGATACCCGTGCACCCGCCGTTCTCGCTGGCGGGGTTCGCCGGCATGCGCCTGCAGCCCGGCTGGTACAAGACCTCCGGCGGCGACAAGAACGGCATCTCCCAGCTGCGCCGCATGCAATACCAGGCCGGCGTGCCCGGCGTGGGCATCGGCAACTCCTTCGCGGACCCCTGCCTGCCGCCCGGTGACGTGTACGCCTACTTCGAGCAGCGCGAGCTGGGCATCTCCGTGACAGGCAACACGCACATCTTCGGCGATTTCTTCGACCACGGCCTGCTCATCAACGATGCGCTGTGGGACCGCTGGTTCTGCTCCTCGGTTTCCGACATGCCGGGCGGCAGCGGCAAGATCAAGGCGGAGGACACCCTGCAGAAATTCATGAAAGGCGCGGAGCCCCTTCCCGTGGCTCGCTACAAGAAGGCCTACACCCCGTACCGCGACGAGCAGGTCATCCAGAACATCATGGGCGGCGACGGCTGGAAGAACATCGCCCAGTTCCTCATGGTGGACGGCGGCTTCAACGTGAACTCCACCTCCGTGGCCGCATGGACCGCCGTGCTCCAGGGCCTCTCCAAGCGCAAGCTCGTGGCACAGAAGGACGGCAGGCTCGCCCTCGTGGAACCCTCCAAGGGCGACGACGAGGTGGTCTTCTCCCGCTTCATGGCCTCCACCACCGACAAGAGCATCGACTCCCTCGGCGGATACAGCGCCATGCAGGGCTCCCCCCAGCTCCGAAACCTCGGCAACAGCATGGCAACCGCCTGGGGTGAGGTCCGACTCCTCCAGCCCGAGTCCATCGCCCGCCTCGCGGAGGAGATGGTCAAGCAGGTCCGCAAGCGCGGGCCCTTCCTCAACATGTCCGATTTCATCAACCGCCGCCTGGATGCCGGCGGCGGCGAGGACGCACTCAAGGGCGCGCTCCAGGCCGCCATTGATGCCACCGACATCAACGACGACTTCAACGAGGTCATCCTGCCGCAGCCGGAGAGCGGTCGCCTGTTCAAGTTCCCGCAGGCGGACGCCGGCTCCATGCACACCGCCGCGCCCGGCTACCTCATCCAGAGCGATGTGCT
>JAKSOT010000112.1 GCA_024405455.1 Akkermansia sp.
CGGGCGCCGCGCCCCTGCCGGCCAAAGGCCCCGCCCGCCCCGCCGCCCGGACGCGGCGGCATCGTCAGGGTCTCGGTGGCGGAATCATTGCCGGCAATGTTCCGCGTGCATGCGCAAAGCATGAGCGCGCACAAAATGCATGCGGGGATTTTTTGCATTCTCATATACCCCTTTAAGCACAAAACCGACCGAATGCACAACAATTTTTGAAAAAAGTTGAAAAAAAGCGCGGGTGCGCTTGTTTTCCGCGGGAATTTGGATAAAGGCGTTCCACCTAAGCCCTGCACGCACATAATCAATTTGTACATTCCTCTGCCACTGCGGTGTAGATGGCGGCGATACCCATGGAGAGGGGGATGTGGCGCGGGTGGGTGTAGCCCGATTGGCGCAGCAGTTGCAGGAAGGCCGCGCCGCGGGGGAAGGCCTCGATGCTGTCGCCAAGATAGGCGTAGGCGCCGGGATGGCCGGTGACCCATCCTGCCAGACGGGGCAGGGCGTGGTGCAGGTAGAGGCGGTACGGCGCGGCGAGCACGCCCTCCGGCATGCTGAAATCCAGCACCAGCAGGTGCCCGCCGGGCTTGAGCACGCGGCGGAATTCCCGCAGGGCGGCGGGGTAGTCCGCCATGTTGCGGAGTCCGAAGGCCACGGTGGCGGCATCGAACGAGGCGTCCTGCAGCGGCAGGTGCATGGCGTCCGCCTCCAGCGTGCGGCGCAGACCGCGGCGCTCCGCCACGTCCAGCATGGCGCGGCAGAAGTCCGTGCCCAGCACCTCCGTTTCCGGCAGGGCGTTTTCAATGGCGAGCGCCAGATCCCCCGTGCCCGTGGCGATGTCCAGCAGGCGGGCCGGCTTCCACTCCGCGATAATCTGCAGCGCGCGCTGCCGCCAGGTGACGTCCGTGCCCAGGGAGAGCACGTGGTTGGCGGTCACGTAGCGTTCCGCAATCGCGCTGAAGACGGAGTGGACGTATGAGGGGTCCGGCATGGTTCAAAGGTAGGCGATGAGGGCATCCGCGAAGGCGGAGGTGGGCAGGGAGGTGCTGCCGGGTATCATCTCCGCCAGGTCGGCGGTCACGGTCTTGGCCGCCACGGCCTTTTCGATGGCGCCCACCAGGCGGTCGGCGGCCTCGCCCCAGCCGATGTATCGCAGCATCATCTCCGCGGAGAGCAGGAAGGAGCAGGGGTTCACCTTGTCCAGCCCGGCCAGCTTGGGTGCGGTGCCGTGGGTGGCCTCGAAGACGGCGTGTCCGGTGGCGTAGTTGATGTTGGCGCCGGGGGCGATGCCGATTCCGCCCACCTGCGCCGCCAGCGCATCCGAGCAGTAGTCGCCGTTGAGGTTGAGCGTGGCCACCACGGAATGCTCCTGCGGGTGCAGCAGGATTTCCTGCAGGAAGGCGTCGCAGATGCAGTCTTTCACCACGATGCCGTTGGGCAGGCGGCACCACGGGCCGTCGCCGATGGGCTGTGCGCCGAATTCGCGCCGCGCAAGCTCATACCCCCAGTCGCGGAAGCCGCCCTCCGTGAACTTCATGATGTTGCCCTTGTGCACCAGGGTGACGCACGGGCGGTTCTGCGCGATGGCGTATTCGATGGCGGCGCGCACCAGGCGTTCCGTGCCCTCGCGTGAGACGGGCTTGATGCCGAACCCGCTGGTGTGGGGGAAGCGCACCTTGGCGGCGCGCTGCGGGTGCGCGGCGGAGAGCCACGCGAAGAAGTCCGCGGCCTCCGGTGAGCCCTCGGCGAACTCGATGCCCGCGTAGATGTCCTCCGTGTTCTCGCGGAAGATGACCATGTCCACCTTCTCCGGTGCCTTCACGGGCGTCTCGATGCCCTGGAAATACCGCACCGGGCGCACGCAGCAGTACAAATCCAGCCCCTGCCGCAGCGCCACGTTCAGCGAGCGGATGCCGCCACCCACCGGCGTGGTCAGCGGCCCCTTGATGCCCACCAGCAGCTCGCGGAACGCCTGCATGGTGGCCTCCGGCAGCCACTCGCCCGTGGTGTCGTACGCCTTCTGCCCCGCCAGCACCTCTTTCCACGCCAGCGCGCGGGTGTCGCCGTACGCGGCGGCCACGGCGGCGTCGATCACGCGCTGCGCGGCCGCCCAGATGTCCGGCCCGGAGCCGTCGCCGATGATGTGCGGGATGATGGGGAAGTCAGGCACGCAAAGCTTCCCGCCGTTCATGGTGATGGGTGTTCCGTGTGTCATTGCCCTTGTTCCTGTGTTTGGGTTTCTTGGGGTTCGGGTTCAAAGTCGCTCTCCTCCGCTGCCGGCTCCGCGGCGGGCTGCGGTTGCGCCTGTTCCGCCGGTGTTGCCTCGGTTTGCGCGGGAGCGGTTGCCGCGGCGGGTTGCGCCGGGGCGGGGGCCTTGTGCGCGCGCGTCGAGCAGTAGTAGAACACCGCCGCGATCAGCAGCGGCGGCACCACGTAGTACGACCACCCCGCACCGCGTTTCGCCGCAGGCACGGGAGCCGCCACCACCGGGGGGACGTTCTTGATTGTCAGCTTGGCCATCTCTGTGAAAATTGCCCGCCCATTATACCAATCCGCACCGCGAATGCAACCACTCCCCGCGTTCACATGGCGGAAAAAATTTTAGATTTGTGAATTTTCCTATCGACAAGGCGCGCGGGTGGGGGTAAGATAGGCGCGATGCTCCGAAGGGGGCGGTTTAACACTTCACCAGATTCCACCATGTTCAAGTATCCCAAGCAAAACGACGACAAGTTCTCCAACGACTCCCCGTTCAACGACGTGCCGGCCGATTGGGCGACCAAGCAGGACGATGCCCCCGCATCCTCCCCGTTCGGCTCCAAGACCGATTCCTCCGACTCCTCCCCGTCTCCCTTTGAGCAGGTCAACACCGCCTCGCTTCCCGCCTCCGCCAGCCGCAACGTGCTGAACCAGGACGTGGAGGTGGTGGGTATCCTGCGCTTCAAGGACGACCTGCTGGTGGACGGCTCCGTGCAGGGCCGCATCGAGTCCGACGGCGTGCTCACCGTGGGCGGCAACGCCTACATCAAGGCCGGAGAGAAGGAGAAGAGCGCCGTCCAGACCAAGAGCGTCATCGTCCACGGCCGCGTCCACGGCGATATCGAGGTGACGGACCGCGTGGAGCTGGCCGCCACCGCAGAGGTCATCGGCAACATCTCCGCCAACAAGATTTCCGTGCAGGAGGGGGCCATCCTGGTGGGCCAGTGCCGCATCGGCGCTCCCGCCTCCATGCCCGCCGCCGCGCCCGCCAAGGCCAAGGCGGCAACCCCCGTTGCCTCCAAGACCCCCAACCTGCTGGGTTGAGTCTTGACGGGGCCAGATGAGACATGCTCGAATTCCGTCCAGAACCGCTAGTGGCTTCCTCGGTGTCCGGGCTGTTACCCGAAGGTGAGCGCGACCGCCGAGTTGCGCTCACCTCGTTTCATTCCAAGGAGAAGGAGTCGCACATCCCGATGCGGGAGGTAGTGTGCTACGAGTGCGGCAAGACCTCCAGCGTGCCGGCGGCGGCGCTTTCCGCCAACTGCCTGCACTGCCACGCCCACCTCAACATGGCGGACGAGGAGATTCGCCCCGGCTCGGAGCGCCTCACCATCCGCACCCTCGGCGATGTCACCGTCCCCTCGGAAACCACCCTCTCCCGCCTCTCCGTGGTCTGCCGCAACATGGAAATCAACGGCCGCGTCTCCGGCTCGTTCCGCTGCACGCGCGCGCTCGTGGTCAACGAGTCCGTGCAGATCGACAACCTTCAGGCGGGGCGCCTGGTGGTGGCTCGCGATGCGGAGGTGATGCTCGCGAAGCCCGCGCAGGTGGGCGCCGCCAACATCTACGGCCGGCTCACCGGCGTGCTGCGCAGCGACGGCGTGGTGAAAATCTACGGCACGGGCGAGGTCACCGGGCTCATCTTCGCCGCGGATGTGGTGATGGAGCCCGGCGCGGTCTACAACCGCGAGAACGTTTGAGCCCCCGCGGCATTCCGCCCGCATCCCGCACGCCATGGACATCCGCATCACAGGAGCGAGCCAGAACACCCTGCGCCACATCGACCTCACCCTGCCCGGCGGCAAGCTTATCGCCCTCATGGGGCCCAGCGGCAGCGGTAAGAGCACCCTGGCGTACGACACCCTATTCGCGGAATCCCGCCGCCGTTTTCTGGATTGCCTTTCGCCCGGGGCGCGGCGCCTGCTGGCGCGGCCGGAGAAGCCGCGCGTGGAAAGCATCGAGGGCCTGCCGCCCGCGCTCTGCCTGGAGCAGAACCAGCCCGCCGGGCGCTCCCGCACCGTGCTCGGTTCGCTCACCGAGGCCCTGGACTACCTGCGCATCCTGTACGCCGCCATCGGCACGCCGCACGACCCCGCCACGGGCGAGGTGCTCACGCGCCTGAGCCCGGAGGAAATCGCCGCGCGGCTGGAGCGGCTGCCGGAGGGCACGCGGCTCACCCTGCTCGCGCCGCTGGCGGATTCCTTCGGGCGTGATGCGGAGTCCGATATCCTGATGCTGCGCAAGCTCGGCTACCTGCGCGTGCGCGTGGACGGCGACATCCGCGATTTGGACGAGCTGGAGGCCGCGCCGCCCAAGCCCGGGCAGGATTGCGAGCTGGTGGTGGACCGCATCGTTTGCCGCGCGGGCGTGGAATCCCGCCTGGCGGACTCCGTGCAGGCCGCCCTGCGCATCTGCGCGGACGAACTGCGCGCGCTGGTGCAGGAGCCGGATGCCGAGCCGCAGCTGCGCCGCTTCCACACGCGCTACCGCAACGAGTCCACGGGCTTCACGCTGCCGGATTTGACGCCGGGGCTCTTCTCGCACTTCTCGCCGCACGGCGCGTGTCCCGAATGCGAGGGCCTGGGCACCGTGGAGGGCAGGGGAGGCGCGCCCGCGCTCTGCCCCGCCTGCAAGGGCATGCGCCTCAACCCCGCCGCACTGGCCGTCACGCTCGACTTCGCAGGCCGCGAGTGCAACCTCGGCGCCTTCTGCAACCTCACCGTGGAGCAGAACCGTCGCATGCTGGACGAGCTCTCCATCCCCGCCGCCTTCCGCGATTCCCTGCAGACCGCCTGCGGAGAGCTCCGCAGCCGCCTGGACTGCCTCATGCAGCTCGGCCTCGGCTACCTCAGCCTTTCGCGCGCCGCCAACACGCTCTCCGGCGGCGAGCTCCAGCGCGCGCGCCTCGCCGGGCAGATCGGCGGCGGCCTTTCCGGCGTACTCTACATTTTGGACGAGCCGACCATCGGCCTCCACCCGCGCGAGACCGACATGCTCATCACCGCCCTCAAGCGCCTGCGCGACAAGGGCAACACCATCCTGGTGGTGGAGCACGACCCCCAATTGCTGCAGGCCGCGGACTGGTTAGTGGAGATGGGGCCCGGCGCGGGCGCGGACGGCGGGCGCATCATGGCGCAGGGCACGTACAGGCAGTTTTTGAAGAATGCGGATTCCCCCACGGGCGCGTGGCTTGCGGGCAGGAAGTCCATGGCGCAGGCGGAGCCGCGCGATACCGGTGCCTGCCGCTGGGCAACCCTCTCCCACGCGAAGGCGCGCAACCTGAAGGACATTGAATTCCGCTTCCCGCTCGGCGCGTTCACCTGCCTCTCCGGCCCCGGCGGCAGCGGCAAGAGCACCCTTGTGCACGAGTGCCTGCTGCCCGCGTTCAAGGCGGGCAGGCTCGCGGGCGCGCAGGATATCGCGCGCGCCGTGGTGGTGGACCAGTCGCCGCTCGGCACCTCGCCGCGCTCCACGCCCGCCACCGCCGTGGGCCTGCTGGATGTGCTGCGCCCGCTCTACGCCAGCCTGCCGCTCTCACGCCAGCGCGGATACAAGCCCGCACGCTTCTCCCTGAACGTGCGCGGCGGCCGCTGCGAGCGCTGCACCGGAACAGGCATGCTCCAGGTGGACATGAACTTCCTGGCCGACCTCTACACCGAGTGCGACGCCTGCCATGGCGCGCGCTACAACCGCGAGACCCTGGAGGTCACCTGGCGCGGCAAGTCCATTGCACAGGCGCTGGCCCAGACCGTGGACGAGGCGCTGGAATTCTTCGCCGCCATCCCGAACGCGGCGGCCCTGCTGCGCGCGCTGCACGATTTGGGGCTGGGCTACCTGCCGCTGGACCGCTCCGTCACCACCCTCTCCGGCGGCGAGGCCCAGCGCATCAAGCTCGCCGCCCACCTCGCCAAGGCCAATCCCAAGCGCGGCTCCAAGCCCGGCGAGCACCTGCTGTTCATTCTCGACGAACCCAGCACCGGGCTCCATTTCGCGGAGCTGGATCTCCTCATGCGCGCGGTCTTCCGCCTCCGCGCCGCGGGGCACACCATCCTCTGCATCGAGCACAACCAAGATATCCTCTCCCGCGCCGACTGGCT
>JAKSOT010000113.1 GCA_024405455.1 Akkermansia sp.
GGCGGACTGGGATGTATCCGGTGCGTTCACGCACGACCGCGAGCTGCTGTCGTTCTTCGACTACTGCCGCTTGCTGCTGGGGTTCGAGCCGTTCCACATGGTGCACGGCTCGCCGCTGTGCGTGTGGAACAGCGGGCGCGTGCTGCAGCACCTGCTGCGCAGCGCGGAGGAAATCCGCGCCGCCGGGCTGGCCTACGAGGCCCGCAAGATAGCCGTGTTCCTCACCTTCACCAACCTGGCCCTGCAGGAGGAACACCTGAAGGACCCCCTGGGCAACGCCATCTGCACCTTCTTCTCACGCCACAACCCCACCAAGCGCAACTCCGTCATTTTGGCGAACGACCTGCTGCGCGACCACATCCGGGAGAAGTTCCCGGAGCTGCGCCTCATCTCCTCCATCCTGAAAATCACCAACGGGGGCGGCAAGGGCAACCTGGACGCCTACAAGCGGCTGGCGGACGAGTACGACGACGTGATGGTGCACCCGGACGACGTGCTGAACTACGACCTGCTGGAGAAGCTGGAGGAGAAGGACCGCTACATCCTGCTGATTAACGAGTACTGCATCCGCAACTGCCCGCTGCGGCCGTTCCACTACAAGAGCCTCTCCGAGATGTCGCTCAACTTCACGGGCTACGACAGCTCGGAGTTCGAGAAGAAGCAGAGCAAGAACGGCTGCCAGAACCTGTTCACCCTGCTGGCGCACGAGACCAAGAACGTGCTGGCCCTCAACACGCCGGAAATCGCGCGCCTGTACGACATGGGCTTCCGCCACTTCAAGCTGCAGGGGCGCGGCATCTCCAACGCCTCGTCCATCGTGTTCGACCTGCTACGCATCGCCCTCCGCAACGACGCCGAGGACGAGAACGCCATGCACCGCAACGGTCAACTCTTCTGGGAATCCATCCTGCCACACCCCGAGCCATGAGCGAGAACAAACAAGACCCCGAAGCCATCAACGACCAGGAGGCGCTTAAAAGGCTCGCCTACCTCACGGAAAACTACGTGCCGGAGGCCACCTGGACCGTAGGCGGCGCCTTCCGCTACGACCGCTCCCTCAAGCTCGTGGGCAACTACCTGGGAGCCCATCTGGGCGTGCGCCGCATGGACAACGTGATGGGCGCGCCGCCCTGCCTGTGGACGCTGGACTGGTTCGTGCAGCGGCGCCCGATAGCGTTCGACCGCTATTCCTCCCTGCTGGAGGAGTACGCCAAGATGAACATCGGCGTGCACCTGGTGTTCGACAACCCCTTCATCTCCGACGAGGACCTGGAGGACCCCTACGGCATGATGCTGGTGCAGGAGCTGCTCAAGCACAACCAGAACCACCGCAACGCCATCTCCGTGGCCAGCGACAAGCTGCGCGACAAAATCCTCACCGCCATCCCCGGAGCCCCCGTGCTGTGCCACTACAACCGCCTGGTGGCGGAACCCGGGCGCCGCACCGCGGACCTCTACAACCGCCTCGCCCAGCGCTACGCCCGCGTGGCCCTGCACCCCGCGGACGCCGTCAAGCCCGCCGTGCTGGACGCCATCAAGGAGCCCGCGCGGTTCGATGTGGTCATCAACGATTCCTGCCTGCGCACCTGCCCGGTGAGGAAGGACCACCTGCGCCTGCTGGCCGCCATGCGCAAGGATGCGTACGATGTGCGGCTCATGCAGCAGCGCGCCAACCTCATCGCGCGCACCGAGTGCCAAAAGCAGGACCCCGCCGAACTCCACCAGAAGCAGAGCGGGAACCTCACGCACGACGAAATCCGCGCGCTCTACAACCGCGGCATGCGCCACTACCTCATCCAGAGCTCCCAGTTCCGCAACGAGATGACACTGCTCTGGGACGTGTTCCAGTGCATGCTGGACCGCTCCCCGGAAATCTCCAACAAGGCCGCCGTCATCTCCACCTCCGCCATGGCCGAATTCGGCCGCGCCAAGGACCAGCTCCCCAGCGGACTCACCGATTTCTCCTTCACCAATTACGAATAAATGAACCACCCTCGCATCTTCACTTCTGAATCCGTTGGGGAAGGCCACCCGGACAAGGTGGCCGACCTTATCTCCGACTCCATCCTCGACGCCTGCCTGGAGCAGGACCCTGCCAGCCGCGTGGCCTGCGAAACGCTGGTGAAGGACAGCCATGTCGTGCTTGCCGGGGAAATCACCACCCAGGCCAAAATCGACTACGACAAGATAGTGCGCGACACCATCCGCGAAATCGGCTACCGCACACCGGAGGACGACGAGCTCTTCAACGCGGAGACGGTGGACATCACCAACTACCTTTCCACGCAGAGCCCGGATATAGCCCAGGGCGTGGACGCCCGCGAGGCGGAGGGTAAGGACGGCGCGGAACAGGGCGCGGGAGACCAGGGCATCATGTTCGGCTTCGCCTCCAACGAGACCCCGGAGCTCATGCCCGCACCCATCATGTACGCCCACCGCATCATGATGGAGCTGGCCAAGGTGCGCCACGAGGGCGGCATCCCCTGGCTGCGCCCCGACAGCAAGAGCCAGGTGGCCGTGGAGTATGATGCTCAGGGCCGCCCCGCGCGCATCCTCAACGTGGTGCTCAGCACCCAGCACAGCGACAGCGTGGACAACGCCACCATCCACAAATTCTGCGAGGAAATGATCCGCCGCGTCCTGCCCCGCGAACTCATCACCCCGGAAACCCAATTCTTCATCAACCCCACCGGCAGGTTCGTCGTCGGCGGTCCCCACGGCGATTCCGGCCTCACCGGCCGCAAAATCATCGTGGACACCTACGGCGGCATGGGCCGCCACGGCGGCGGCGCCTTCTCCGGCAAGGACTGCTCCAAGGTGGACCGCTCCGGCGCCTACATGTGCCGCTGGGTCGCCAAGCACATCGTCGCCGCCGGACTCGCCGACCGCTGCGAGCTCCAGGTGGCCTACGCCATCGGCAAGGCTTCCCCCGTCTCCATCATGATAGACGTGGACACCTTCGGCAGCGCCAAGGTGGACGAGGCCACCATCATCGGGCGCGTGAAGAAGGCGTTCTCCTTCAAGCCCGCGGACATGGAGCGCGTGCTCGGCCTCCGCAAGCCCATCTTCCGCCAAACCACCAACTACGGCCACTTCACCAAGCCCGGCCTCCCCTGGGAGAGGCTGGACGAGCAAAAGCTGGCCATCCTGCGCGGCTAGCGTCGGGCAGTTTAGGCTTGCCCGGCGGTGCGGTGTTGTGGTATAAGGAAGGCAACCGTTATGAATATTCAAGCGAAATACACGCCGGTACTGGACCCGGACTTCATAGCCCCGGTGCTCTGGACGAAAGCATACGAAGAGAAAGTGGCGGCCACGCCCGGCTCGCACGTGGTGGAGCTGGCGCTCACGCGCCTGGACGGCACGTGCTTCCGCTGGAGCGGCAAGGTGCTGCCCAACGAGGGCGAGAACGTGAAGCTCAACCACTTCTACATTGAGCGCATCGTGAAGTTCCTGCTGTGGATGAAGGGCGGCTGCACCATCCTGGTGGCGGGCGACGACTCCATTGCGGAGATGCTGGCGGCCACCTACAGCAAGGGCGGCGCGCGAGAGTTCGACTGGGATTTCATCGGCACGCAGATTTACGACCAGCCCATCACCGTGAAGGCTGTTCCCGCCGCGGAGCTGCCGGCGGAGAAATCCACCTCCGTGGCGCTGGGCCGCAACCTGGACGGCTACCGCATCGGCTTCGACCTGGGCGGCTCCGACCGCAAGGCCGCCGCCGTGGTCAACGGCGAGGTGGTCTTCTCCGAGGAAGTGGTGTGGGACCCCTACCACCAGAAGGATCCCAACTACCAGCTGGAGGGCGTCGATGATTCCCTCATCCGCGCGGCCAAGCACCTGCCGCAGGTGGATGCCATCGGCGGTTCCGCCGCGGGCGTGTATGTGAACAGCGAGCCCCGCGTGGGCTCCCTCTTCCGCGGCATCTCCAAGGAGGACTTCCAGCGCGTCATCCGCCGCATGTTCTACACCTTGAAAGACCGCTGGTGCGAGCGCATGGGCAAGGACGTTCCCTTCGAGGTGGTAAACGACGGCGAGGTCACCGCCCTGGCAGGCGCCATGGGCATGAACGACGACGCCGTGCTCGGCATTGCCATGGGAACCTCCCTGGCCGCCGGATACGTGGACCCGGAGGGCCACATCATGCCCTGGCTCAACGAGCTCGCCTTCGTCCCCGTGGACTACCAGGAGGACGGCGGCGTGGACGAGTGGTCCAAGGACAAGGGCGTGGGCGCCATGTACTTCTCCCAGCAGGCCGTGGCACGCCTGGCCCCCCGCGCCGGGTACGACTTCGGCGACATGCCCTACCCGGAGCAGCTCAAGAAGGTGCAGGCCGCCATGGCGGAGGGCGACGAGCGCGCCCGCAAGATTTACGAGACCATCGGCGTGGAGTTCGGCTACACCATCGCGTACTTCGCCACGTTCTACAACATCCGCAACCTCCTGTTCCTGGGCCGCGTGGCCACCGGGCAGGGCGGCCAGCTCATCATCGACAAGGCGAACGAGGTGCTGGCGGGCGAGTTCCCGGAGCTGCACATCAACCTGTGCGTGCCGGACGAGAAGACGAAGCGCCACGGCCAGGCCGTGGCCGCCGCGTCCCTCCCCAAGCTCGGCTGATGCGCTGAAACACGTTTTCACGGGTCCGCGCGGTGGAATGCCGCGCGGGCCTGTTTGCTTGACGATATTCCAAGGGCGATTGTGCTTGCCCCGCGCGTGTGCGCGTGGTAGGATGGTGCGCGTATGCTAGACAAGATTTTCCCCGTATTGGAACAGGCTGTTGCGGACGGCAAACTGCTTGCATCATCCCTTGAGAACATCAAGCTGCTCACCGGGGGCACGGAGGATCCCGTGGTGCCCGCCGCCATCACCGAGCTGGTGGAGGCCGGCGAGTGGGACGAACTCAACAACCGCTTCTACAAAACGCTCGCCTTCGGCACCGGCGGCTTGCGCGGACGCACCGTCGGAAACATCGTCATGCCCGCGGAACAGGGCAAGGGCGGCGTGAACGGGCGCCCGGAGTTCCCCTGCGTGGGCACCGCCTCCATGAACTACTTCAACGTGGGGCGCGCCATGCGCGGCCTCATCACCTATGTGCGCCGCTTCGTGGAGGCGGAAGGCACCGGCCGCAAGCCGCTCATCGTCATCGGGCACGACACGCGCCACTTCTCCCGCGACTTCGCAGAGCCGTGCGCGCGCATCTGCACGGATTTGGGGTGCGACTGCGCGCTGTTCGACGGCCCCTGCTCCGTGCCGGAGGTGTCCTTCACCATCCGTGAGCTGAACGCGGACACGGGCGTGATGATCACCGCCTCCCACAACCCGTCGCACGACAACGGGTTCAAGGCCTACTTCAACGACGGCGCGCAGCTGGTGGCCCCGCACGACAAAGGCGTGATCGCCGAGGTGAACGCGCTCGCCAGCGACACCTACGAGCCCCTGCCCGCAGGGCAGCAGGGCAAGCTGCGCGTGCTCGGCGCGGAGGTGGACGACATCTACATCAAGCGCCTCAAGGGCATCGTACTGCGCCCGGAGGTCTTCGGCCAGGCGTCCGCCAAGGTGGTGTACACCAACCTGCACGGCACCGGCAAGCGCTGCATCGTCCCCATGCTCAAGAGCATCGGCTGCCAGCTCTCCACCGTGCCGGAGCAGGACGTGCAGGACGGCCGCTTCCCCACCGTGGCAAGCCCCAACCCGGAGAACGCTCCCGCACTGGACATGGCCATTGCCCAAGCCGACCGCGAGAACGCGGACCTGGTGATTGCCACGGACCCGGACTGCGACCGCATGGGCATAGCGGTTCGCGACAAGGCGACGGGCAAGATGCAGCTGCTGACGGGCAACCAGACGGGCTGCCTGCTGGCGTGGTACCGCTGCATGAGCATGCGCGAGCTGGGGCTGGTGACGCCGCAGAACATCCAGCACGCGGTGATGGTGAAAACCTTTGTTACCTCGCCGCTGCAGGATGCCATCGCGGAGCGCTTCGGCATTGCCACGGTGAACGTGCTCACCGGGTTCAAGTGGATTGCCGCCAAGCTCGGCAAGTACGAGGACGCCATCCCCGCGGAGAGGCGCAAGGGCTACCGCTCCATGACCGAGGAGCAGACCCGCGCCCTGCGCCTGGAGTGCAGCAAGTACTTCGTCTTCGGCGGCGAGGAAAGCTACGGCTATCTCGCACAGGACTTCGTGCGCGACAAGGACGCCAACTGCGCCGCCCTCTGCCTCGCGGAGATGAACGCCTACCTCGCCACGCAGGGAATCGGCCTGCTGGAGTGCCTCAACAACATCTACAAAGAGCTCGGCTTCTACAAGGAGCTCGGCAAGAACATCGTCATGGAGGGCGCGGACG
>JAKSOT010000114.1 GCA_024405455.1 Akkermansia sp.
CGTGCGCGGGGTCGTAGTCCACGTAACCCTTGACCACGGGCGCGCCCTGGTAGGTCTGCACGATATACGGCGTGCGGGCGCGCGGGTTGCCGGCCTCTGTCTCGCCGGGCATCAGGCGCACGATGTTGTCCGCCTGGTACGGGTGGCGGTAGATGGTGATGGGCAGCATGAGCTCCGGCAGCAGCGGCGCGTGCAGCGGTTTGAGAAGGTGCGAGCACAGGGGGGACACACCGCCGTCCTCGCACGCTTCCAGGAAGCTGATGGCATCCTCGAACGGCAGCTCTGTGCGCCAGCGGTGCGACATGTCGCCGGGCTTGTTGCCCGCCAACCCGCCGTACAGGCGGTGCTGCCACCAGATGCCGTTTTGGTCCACATACGGGCGGTTGGCGGCGGCGCAGCGCAGGTCGGTGAGCAGCTTGAGCGCGGGCATCACGCGCGGGTCGGCGGCGCAGTCCTCCGGCAGCCCGGCATTGCGCTCCACGGTGTAGTCCGCCTTGGGCGGCCCCGCGTGGTAGAGCTTGTTGCGGTGGAGCACGGGCTCCTGCACATCTTCCTGCACGGGGTGCAGCTCTAGGCGGTCCACCTGGCCGGGGTGTTCTGGGTTGAGCGCGTACTCGCGCAGCTCCGGATGGTCTTTCAGCACGGCGTCCAGTTGCAGCACGCCGTTGTGCAGCTGCACGATGTCAGGCCGCGCCAGCAGCTTGGCTGGTATGGTTTCTCTCTTGCCTTTGACGGGACCGCTGCGTGCGAGCGTGCGGGCCAGCTCCTCGCGAATTTCCGGCAGGATGGTGTTCCAGGCTTCCGCCGGGCGTTCCAGCAGGTTGCGGAATTCCTGCCCGGCGGCGGAGAAGGACGCCTGCCCGCCGAGACGGTGGCACCAGGCCTGCTCCAAGCGCTGCACGGGGGAGGGGTGGATGGATTCCTGCACGAATCCGAGCATGCGGTTCACCTGCGGGGAGTCTGAAGGCTGCAGCGTGGCGTTTTCCACCAGCTGCACGGAGTTCACCATCTTCTGCACCTTGGCGGCGGTCTTGCGGTTGGCCCAGCGGATGAGCCCCGCGCCCCGCTTGCCGATGGCGGCGTGGATGCGGCTGCCCTTCTCGTACAGCGGGCGCGTGCGGAAGGTTTCCGTCTCGCAGAACGGAATGAGCCCCACCCATGTGCGCACGCTCTGCGGCAGCGGCAGCTGGTGCAGGTGCCCCAGCATGTAGGCCCGCGAGTAGTGCGTGAGCGCGTCCGCCATGGCATCGTACAGGCGCGAGTAGTCCTTGCGGCGCTTCGGCACGTACGAGTGCTCGAACGGATCCTCCTTCACGAGCTTCAGGATGGCGTCCCGCTCGTGCGGCTGCATGAAGCGCTGTTCCACCAGAAAATCCCCCGCCTCCCGCGGCGTGATGAGGCGCGAGTTGAACATGCGGCGCCAGTAGTTGCCCATGCGCGCCTCCAGCAGCGCAAGCGGCGTGGCCATGGACCAGCGGTCGATGGTGGCGTTCTCCGCTTCGTTCCTGCCCCGCTGCACGGGGGTGGTGCCGTCCTCGTAGGAATCCCCGCGCAGGCGGTGGCGCACGCGCTCCACGTCCATCCCCACGGGGTAGAGGGAGGCGGATTCCAGCCAGCGGCGGCTGAGCTCCTGCAGCGCCACGCTGCACGCCTGGTCGAACCCGGTGAAGCTCGTGCGGTCGTTCTTCACCATGGCATGCAGGTTCGCCAGCGTGTCCGGCACGCCGTGTTCCAGCACGTGCAGCGTGTCCCCTCCCGTGGGCAGAAAGTTGAGCAGGGAGTTGGACACCAGGTCGTTCACGGCCATGAACTCCTCCTCGTGCCAGCGGGTGTAGCGCCCGTCCGGGCGGCGGATGCGCCAGTAGGTGCGGCCGTCCTCACCCGTGGCGCAGACGGCGCCGCACCCGGTGAGGCGCTGGTAGAGGTCGAACATTTGCGCGTACTGCGGGTTGGGCTTGGCATGTTCTCCCGCGCCCTCCAGCAAATCCGCCCGCCAATCATTGGGCAGGTCGTCTCCCAGTTCCCGGCGCAGCAGCAGCGCGTACGCCTGCGGTACCGTGCAGCCGCGGGAAAGCGCGGTCTGGAAATCGTCCGTGTGCGGCAGCAGCTGGTAGAGCGTCTTGGCGCAGGAGCGCAGGCCCACGTTGATGGCGAACATTTGGCGGCGCGGCTCGGACTCCATGTAGCCCATGGTGCCGATGCGCACGGCATCCTTGCGGTTCCACGGGTAGAAGTCCATCATCTCCAAGCCTTTCATCCAACCGGGTGCGACTTTCTTTTTCGCGCGTTCCTCGTAGCGTAGGAAGACGTCGTCCGACAGGTTGTTGAGGGTGAACCTCTGGGTGTGGCCTTCCGCGCAATCCATGATGGCATCGCAGACCTGCGCCACGAGCTCGCGGCGCTCCTGCTCGGTCTTGCGCTCCGCGGTTTTGATGCTGGGGAAGGAGGTGGTGAGCTTGTCCATTGCGTAGCTGTTGAGCAGGTAGCGGTAGGAAAGGTCCTGCATCTCCGCCACGCGGTCGCGCATGAGCGCGGCGGACTCCTCCGGCGCACCGGGCGCATAGAACCCGCTGCGGCGCATGCGCGGCGGCACGGGGTCGGCATCGTCCCGCAGTTCGCGGTAGTGGAACAGGCTGCGCAGGTAGTCCGCCTCCTTGCGGTCGGAGGGCAGGGGCTCGCCCTCCTGCGGCACCACGGCTTCCGCGTCGAAATGCGCGTTCTTCCACCAGCGGTCCATGAGCCGCAACACATCCATGCGGCCGTGGAGCCTCTGCATGGGCAGGTCCGTTCCCATGCGCTCCATGGCCTCCGTCACCTGGGCGGGGTCGGCGGTGTCGAGCTCCGCCGCGGGCTTGCGCGCCATGGCGGTTTCCGACGGCAGGTTGAGGAAGTCGCGCACCACGTCCTCGCGGCTGAACCCCTGGTAGTAGTCGGTGTTGAGCAGGCGCATGGCGCGCATGATTTCCGGGAAGAACCCAGGCGCGCTCCAGCGCGTGGACGTGGAGAGATAGGTGTGCAGCAGCTCGTCGCGCACGCGAACGCTCGGCGCGCCCGCCAGGTTGGCCATCTGCCCGTCCGTCAACCCCCATTGCCCGCGCAGCGCCAGGCCGTCTCCCAGCACCTGCCGCGGCGACTTGAAATGGCGCAGCGCGGCGTGGCCGGAGGCCAGCAGCACATAGGGCAGGGTGGCGGCGGCCTCCCGCAGGTTGCATTCGATGTCCGTGAGGTTGTTGCCGTACGCCTTCCAATCGATGTTGGAGGCGATGCCCTGCACGCGCGCGGCGAGCTCGTGCATGCCGAGGTCCACGGCGTTCGCGGCCTTGCCGGCCAGCAGCTGCCTGGCGCCCTCGGCGGTCACGTCCTTGAGCCCCTTGAGCCCCGCCCAAACATACCCGCCGCCGCCCTTGGCGCGAACAAAGCGGTCGATGCTGCGGGTGAGTGCCTGTTGCCCCATTTTGCCCACGCCGATGAAGATGGCGGACTGGATGGCGCCGCCGATGAGGCCGGCGGCGGTTTGCAGCTCGTGGTCGCCCTGCGGGTTGCGCTGGCGCGCCTCCGCAATGGATTCACCCACGCCGGATGCCGCGAGCATGCCGAACCCCACGCCGCCGCAGAACGCCATGCCAGCCTGGGGCGCCGCGGATGCCGCATCCATTGCCAGCCGCCCCGCCCAGCCGCTCTCTGGCGGCGGTTCCACGGGGTAGATTTCATCCTGCACGGCGCGGCGCATCTCCTCCAGCGCCTGCAGGCGCTCGTCGAGGTTGTCGGCGGCGGCATCCATGCCGTCCCAGCCGGTACGGCGGCCTATGGCGTGCGCGGTGGCGGCGGCCACGTTGCCCGCGGCCTGGCCCGCGTTGTAGAGCATGTTGACGCCGGAGCGCATGAAACTCTGCCACACGCCTGACGCCAGGCCGCGCGGGCGCGTGTCCGGCGGCATCTGGGCGGCGGCCAGGCGGTACACAACGGCGCGTTCCCGCGGCTCCAGCTCCGCCAGTGCACCCGTGGCGCGCACCAGCTCCGGAATGTCGCACCATGTTCGCATCTGGGAGGGTCCGCCCTCCCCGGCGGCGTTGATGGCCTTCAGGGATTCCACCACGTCCGGCAGGAGGTCCTTGTAGCGTTCGCGCTCTTCCTCCGCGGCTCGGCGGCCCTGTTCCCGCGCATCGGCTATGCCGTCGTCCACGTCGTTGCTTTCTTGCTTTCCGTCCAGCGCGTTGAGGTATGCCTCGCGGTAGGCTTCCCGCGCGGCCTCCTGCCGCTTCTCGTCCTGCCGTCGTTCGGAGAGGGCCTGGAACACCTCCTGCTCGTTGCCGCCCACCTGCAGCACATCCGCCATGGAGTTGCGGATGCTCTTCCAGTCCGCGCGCACCTGCTCCTTGGACATGGCCAGATGGTCTGCCGCCCAAGAGCGGTTGACGGTGGTGAGCAGGTTGTACTCCCGCTCCTCCGGCGGCTGCGAGTCGTCGTCCGCCCCGGCCTTCGTGCGAACGTCGTCGGGTATGGTGGCGGCATCCCCGGTGAGGATGCGGTCCCAGTAGGCGGTTTTCTCGCGGTCGAACCGCGGTTTCTTGCGCTCCATTTCCTGCACCTCGGCAACGGTGGGCAGGGGGGCGGCCTCCGTGGGGATGGTTTCGTCCAGCGGTTGCGCCTCCTGCTGCAGGGGCGTTTCAGCGGTTTCCTCCAGTGTTGTTTCTTGCGTGTCCATATTGAAAAGAAAAAATCAAGCGTGGTGGCAGACCCAGCGGTCGCCCTCGTTCCTGCGTTCATCCATCCAGGCGGCCAGGGCCTTGGCATCCCCGTTTGCCAGCAGCTGCTGCGCGCTGCGCTGCAGGGATGCCATGCGGGCGCACGCGATGTTATCGCCGGGTGTGCCGAACCGCCCGTTGCGGTACATGCTCCACAGGCGGCGGCTCATCTCCTGCCGCTCCTCCTGCGGCAGCGCGCTTGCGGCATCCAGGTGGCGCAGCAGCTCGCGCCGGTCCTCCAGCGTGTGCGGCGCCATGCAGATATCCAGCCGCAACGCGCTCTCGTCCCCTGTGGGGCATTCGTCGATGCGGCGCATCCAGTCGCACCGCTGCCGCTGGCTCATGGCGCGGCGGGGTTGTTGCGCGGCGTTCGCCTGCTCGTCGGAAATCACGCCGGCTTCCCGCGCCTCCTGCACCCACTCCACGGGGCTCTCGCGGTCCTGTTGGATGTCGTTTGACATCTGGGTGGCGGTTTCGTTTTGCAGGTTGCGTCGGGTCTGCTCCGCCTCGTCTTTCAAGGTCTGCCGTTCCGTCTCGCCTTGGGGCAGGGGGGCATCCTCCGCCTTCATGTCGCGCAGGGTTTGCATGGGCTGCTGCTGCATGCGGGCGCGCCAGCGGGAGAGGCTGGCGCGGCTCTGGACGTCCTTGCGCGTGCCTTCCATGTCGCCCTCGGGCACGAACACGCCGCGTCCCTGCTCCAGCCATTGGGTGGCCTGCTGCTCGTCGCCCTGTTGCACGGCGGCGTCCAGCTGCTGCCGCCATTGGTCGCGCGCGCCGGAGATGCGTTCCAGCTCGGCATCCCGGCGTTGTTCCAGGGAGGCAGCTGCGGTGTAGGCGGCGGCCAGCTGCCTTGCGGCCTCGCGGGATTCGTAGGGAACCTCTTTCAGGGCTTCCTGCACGCGCGGGGTGCATGCCTCTTTCCAGGCGTAGTCCCAGTCGCGCACGTTGCCGCGCTCGCGCAGCTCCTCGCCCGCCTCCGCCACTGCATCCTGCAGGCGCCCGTAGAAGCCCGCCAGGTCTCCGGCCTGTTCCACCCTTTCGCGCGCCTGCATCATTTCCGCGGCTTCCTTCCCGGCGGAGGATATACCCCGCCCCAACTGCTCAAACGTGTCTCCCCACCAGCGGTTGATGCCGTAGGTGGGCACCTGCGCGCCGCGCCCCGGCAGCGGCATCATGCCCCACTCTTTCATTTGGATTGCCATGGCGCCAGCATGCACCGCCATTCCCGCGCGGGCAAGGCCTGCCGCCAAACCCGCATGAGCCGCCCTCCCGCGGGATGCTCCTGTGTATCTTGCCCCGCAGCGGCGCGCCGCCATCCTTCAAACAATGCAGGTGCGTATTCCACCCTTTACACCCGCTTGCATTGGGAGTATCCTCGTTCACATGAAGAAACTTTTCCTATTTCTCCTGCTTGCTGCAACACAGCTGGTGCAGGGGTGGCAGCAGGTGAACGAGAACGCGCCGGAGCCGGTGCGCGAGTTCCGCGCCGCGTGGGTGGCAACCGTTTTCAACCTGGACTGGCCGTCACGCGCGGGCCTTTCCGCCGCCGCCCAGCAGACGGAGCTGCTGCGCATCATC
>JAKSOT010000115.1 GCA_024405455.1 Akkermansia sp.
GCCCCATGATGCCCTCCGGGAATCCGGGAAAGTTTTCAATCTCCGTGGTGGTGGTGAGCTGACCGCCGATTTGCCCGCCCGTGAAAAGCAGCGGTTTCAAATCCGCGCGCGCGGCGTAGATGGCCGCGGTATACCCCGCCGGCCCGCTGCCGATGATGATGAGTTTCTCTGCGTCGTCCATATCTTCCCGTATCCTACCACACCGGGGGCCGTGATAAAAGGGAAAAATCACCCGCATTGCCCTCGGGTTCATTGCATAAACGGTGCGCGGCAGCCAGGCGTTGGCAAACTCAAGGTGCGGCGGGGGTGGGGAGGTCCAGAAGCCGCACGCCGCGGAGCATGTAGTTGTGCGGGGAGACGAGCTCCGCATGCTGTGCGCTCAGGATGCACTCGCAAAAGGGCTGGGGCGTGTGGTTGTCGTCCGTGTGCACGGGTAGGGTGGTGGGGGCTTCCGACTCTTCCTCGAAGCAGACGAAATCGCCGAGTTCCACCTCTCCCTTGAAGACCTGCCGCACCCAGACAAACCAGACGGTGCGGCAGTGCGCCACGCGCCCGTGCCCCGTCTCCACCACATGGACGTGGCGGTAGAACACGCGGCACTGTGCGCGCATGAGGACGGTGCTATGGTCCGCCAGGCCTTGCCATTCCGGGGAATTCACGGCGGGTGCGGTGGCGGCGTTCTCCACGCCTATGCGGTTCAGCCGCTCCACCTGCCCCAACACGGAGCACACGCAGCCCAGAACCGCCGCCAGCATTGCCGTTCGGAATATCCTCATACCCGCCAATATATCACACCACGCCTGTCTACGGCAATCCTATTTCACTTGCGGCGCCTTGCCGCCAAGGCCGCCAGCGCCAACAGGGGGAGGGTGGTGGGCTCCGGGACGGGGTATGGGAAGCCGAGGAAGGAGGCGCCGAGGATGTACATGTCGTCCCCGTACCAGGGCAACTCGTCTACGATGAAAGAGGTGATGCCGAGCACCGGGGTGGAGTCCAGGGTTCCGGGCACGGTGGCTTCAATCAAATCCACGTTGGCGGAGAAGATTTGGGGCACGTCGAACGCGGTGCGCAGGGCATCGTCGTCGGAATCCGTGAGGTAGAGGGTGAGGGGCATGCCCGTTGCGTCATCGAAGACGCCGCCCCACAGGGTGGCGGCGTGCACGGTCTCGTCCCCGCCGAGGATGAGGGAGAGGGGGCGACCGGATTCCAGCACGTCGCGCAGCTTGAGGGCGAGCACCTGCGCATCCACGCCCTCGTCCGCCATGGTGATGGGTTGCGGAATCAGCAACAGGCCCTCTTCCGTGGTGAGCAGGTCATCCATGACGGCATGGCGGTAGTACCCGCCCCTGCCCTTGCCGTATTCGGTAAGCTGCGGCTCCGGAACGGGAAACAGGTCCAAGAAATACCATTCCATGCCGTAGAACGCATTGCCCGGGGCGTCCTCGAAAGAATCCCGCAGCAGGTGCCACACGGCATCCGGCTCCTTCAGGGCGGGGTCCACGCCGCTCTTCGCCATGATGTCGGCATGCTCGCGCTGCCACCAGTCGATGATGTTCGCGGCGGATGCCGCCCAGCACATTTCGCGGTCCGCGTCCTCCGGGTCAAAGGACTTGTTGGCATCGTACCAGCCCTGCCCCGCGGAAACCCCGGATGCCCAGTATTCCGAAGCCGCCAACGGCGGCAGCAGGCACGCCAACAGGGCTGTGACGAGGCTTTTCATTATTCGCCCAGCACGCTGGCGAGCATCTGGCCGATGCCGTGGAAGGCGGCGGCCACGCGGTTCTGGCCGGGGTCTTCCAGGGCCACGGGGTGGCCTTCGTCGCCGCAGGAGCGGGTGCCGATGTCCAGCGGGACCTTGCCGAGCAGGGGCACGCCGAGCTTCTGCGCCTCGCGCTCGCCGCCGCCCTCGCCGAAGATGTTGTACACCAAACCATCGCTGGGGCAGACGAAGTAGCTCATGTTCTCGATGATGCCGAGGATGGGGGTGTTGACACGCTGGAAGAGGCCGACGGCCTTGCGGGCGTCGATGAGGGCGACCTCCTGCGGGGTGGTGACGATGACGGCGCCGGCCAGGTCCACGGTCTGCACGATGGTGAGCTGGATATCGCCCGTGCCCGGGGGCATGTCGAGGATGAGGAAGTCCAGGCCGCCCCAGTCCACATCGCGCAGGAACTGCTGCACGTAGCGCGTGGCGAGCGGGCCGCGCACGGCCACGGGGGAGGCCTCGTCAATCATCAGGCCCATGGAGAGCAGCTTCACGCCGTGGGCCTCCACGGGCAGGAACTGCTCCTTGTCCGTGCAGCCGGGGCGCTCCTTGGTGCCGAACATCAGCGCCATGGACGGGCCGTAGATGTCCAAATCCAACAGACCCGTTCGGTAGCCGAGGCGGCTGAGGGCCACGGCGAGGTTGGCGGAGACGGTGCTCTTGCCCACGCCGCCCTTGCCGGAGGCCACGGCAATCACATGCTTCACGCCGGGCACGCTGGACTTCCAGTCGGCGGGGTCGTCGTTGGGTCCCTTGGCCTTCTTCTGCTCGGGGGCGTGGTGCTCGATGTTGACATCCAGCTTGGCGAGGCCGGGGAGCTCCTTGATGACGCCCATGACGTTCTCGTAGATGTAGCGCGGGACGTCGCCGTTTCGGCTTTCCACCACGAGGTCCACCTTGACGTGACCCTCCGGGGAGACATCGATGTTCTTGACGAGGCCGAAGGAGACGATATCTCGGCTGAAGCCGGGATATTTCACGGTGGTGAGGGCGGCGCGGATAAGCTCGGGTGTCAGTTTGGAATCAGGCATAGGTTGAAATCAGGATTGGGGTTTCTTGGAAAAACGCTTCCAGGGCATGATGATGGACTCCACCAGCCACACGAAGGCGGAGCAGCACGCGCGGAAGGCGTAGACGAATGGATGCAGCACGCGGCGCATCCACGGCAGGCGCTCGTAAAGCAGGGTGGCCGCCACAATACTGCAAATCATGCTGAACTTGAAGATGATGCCCATGTGGAACTCGATGCCGAACTGCTCCAGGGCAAGCTCCGCGCACAGCACCGCACCCACAAAGCCCACCAGCAGGAACGCCGTGTAGTTGAGGATGGGGTGCTTCTCAATGATACCGATGCACCAGCCGGCCACCAACCGCAGCGCGGCAATGCCGATGAACACGCCGATGCACACCACCCAGATGTGCAGGGCCTCCGGGATTTCCGTGACGTTGTTGACCATGCCGACGGCGGCCACCACGTTGTCCAGCGAGAGGGAGAGGTCCATCATCTCGATGCTGAGGATGGTCATGAGGAAGGACTTGCCCTGCTTGAGGGCGTGTTTGGCGGAGCCCTCCTCCACGGGGCGGAGCTGCACATGCTCGCAGCCCAGATAGATGAGGTAGAGCGCGCCGAACCACTTGACCCAGAGGTTATGCATGAGCCAGGCGACAAGCGCGAGGGCGATGCCGCGGAAGGTGTACGCGCCCACCAAACCCCAGCGCAGGGCGGGCTTCTGCTGGTGCTTGGGCAGCTGGGCGGCCATGGCGGCGATACCCAGCGCGTTGTCCACGGAGAGCAGACCCTCAATCAGGATGAGGTTGAAGATGACCATGCCGCTGGCATACAGGAACGCTCCCATATCCGGGATGCTCTGCCAGGCGTTGACGACTCCTTCAAACATGGCGGTTCAAGGTGCGGGATTCAGGCTTGGAGGGATTCCACCAGGGTGGCGGCGCAGCGCACGCACTGCGTGCACGGCACGCGGTTCGCGCCCTTCAGCTCGCGGCAGTGGATGGCGCCGTTCTCCGCGCGGAAGCCTTCGATAATCTGCTGCGCCTTTTCCGGCAGCACGCGCGTGGCGCCATAGAGCGCGCCGCACATGCCCTCCGGGGCCCTGCCGCCACCGCACGCGGCCATTTCGTCCAGCAGGTCGTCCCTGCCGAAAGCGGCGCAGACGGTCTGCGCGCAGTTGTAGGAATGGGGCGGCTGGCGGAAGGTTGCTAGTGCTTTTTCTGCTGCATTCATGGTAGTGTAATAGGTGGAAAAATTATCGGAGCATGCGGAGGGCGCGCTGCGTGGCGGCGAGGGCGGCGTCCACGTCTGCATCGTTGTTGTACGCGGCCACGGAGTAGCGCACGGTACCTGTGATGCCGAGGGATTGCATGAGCGGCTGGCAGCAGTGGTGGCCCGTGCGGACCGCCACGCCCATCTGGTCCAGCAGCGTGCCCAAGTCGTAGTGGTGCACGCCGTCCGCCACCACGGACACCAGCGCGCCGCGTCCGCCGCGCGGACCCAGCACGCGCACGCCGTCCAGCGCGGAGAGGCCGTCGTACAGGCGGTCGGTAAGCGTGCGCTCGTGCGCGGCGATGTCCTCCACGCCGAGCTCCCGCACGTAGCGCAGGGCGGCGGCGAGGGCGATGTTTCCGGCGATGTTGGGAGTGCCGGCCTCGTACTTGAAGGGGAGCTTGTTGTAGGTGGTCTTGGCGAAGGTGACCTCGGCAATCATCTCGCCGCCGCCCTGCCACGGCGGCAGGGATTCCAGCAGCGCGCGGCGTCCCCACAGCACGCCCGTGCCCGTGGGTGCGTACACCTTGTGGCCGGAGAATGCATAGAAATCGCACCCCAGCGCCGCCACGTCCAGCGGGGTGTGCCCCGCCGCCTGCGCGCCGTCCACCAGAACGATGCAGTCCTCGCGGTTGCGCTTGGCCGCGGCAATGATTTCCTGCACAGGGTTGACCAGGCCGAGGGCGTTTGAGATGTGCGGCACGGCGACCACGCGGGTGCGCGGGCCGAGCAGCGCGGTGTAGGCCGCCGTGTCGAAGGTCAGCTCCGCGGTGAGCGGCACCACGCGCAATTGCGCGCCGGTGCGCCCGCAAAGAATCTGCCACGGCACAATGTTGGAGTGGTGCGCATCCGTGGTCACCACGATTTCATCCCCCTGCCCCACCATTCCGGCAAATCCCAGCACCATGGCCACCAGGTTGATGCCCGCCGTGCAGCCGCTCGTGAACACCACCTCGTCCGCGGAGGCGGCGCCGATGAACGCCGCGGCGTCCGCGCGCGCCTGCTCGTGCAGCTCGGTGGCGATGCGGCTCAGGCGGTGAGCGCCGCGGTGGATGTTGGCGTTCTGCGTGGTGTAGTAGGTGTGCAGGGCATCCAGCACGGCCCGCGGCTTCTGCGTGGTGGCGGCGTTGTCCAGATACACCGGGGCGTCAGCCTCGGCGAACATGGGGAAGTCTGTGCGGCAGTCACGCATCCTCGGAGGTTTCCATCATGTGCATGGCCATGCGGTGCGCGGCCTCCGGCACGTACTCCTTCCACTCCTCGTTGCCCTCCTTGATCATCTTCACAATGTCCTGCGGGGTCTTGAACAGGAGCTTCTGGTTGAAGTACGGCACCTCGACGATGTCGCCGTCGTCCTGCAGGTGGCGGTAGAGGTGGCGATACTTCCGCGGCGGGCGGTAGGAGCCGGAGGTGACGAATTCCCCGGTCTCGCGGTTCACCCAGGGTGTGACGTAGAACTTGGTGTTGTTGACGACGATGTGTCCCATGCTGGCGAGGATGCCGCCGGGGATGTCCGCCCACTTGTCCTGGAAGAGCTCGTTGAACAGTGCGACGGAGAGGGCGATGGCCACGGGCTCCGTGGTGTACTGCTTGAGCATGGTGGAGATGCGGTGGAAGTGGGTGATGTTGGTGACCATGACGGTCTTGCCGAGGGCGGCGAGGGCGTCCGCGCGGTCCAGGAAGGCCACCAGGTCCACATCCTCTCCGCGCAGGAGGTTGGAGAGGGAGATTTCGCAGATGTCCACCACGCGGGGGTGCTGTTCCTCCGGCAGGGCGGTCAGGAACTTCTTGCGCACGCTTTCCATCATCTCCAGGTGGATGTTGCAGATGGGCATGAAGCTGCCGCGCATGAGGACGATGGGGCGCTTGTAGAGCAGGTCCGCGGGCTGTGCCACGGAGCCGTCCGGGCAGAGCATGGTGGCCTCCGTCACGCCGCTGCGCACCAGCTGCAGCGCGAGGATGCGGTTGTCGAACATGCCGAACCCGTTGCCGGAAAAGCGCATGAAGTCGATTTCATAGAAGGCGCGGTCCAGGTTGTCGCTCACGCCCTGCACGAACTGGTCCATGTGCTCGCGCTTGTAGAAGAGGGAATGCAGCAGGTTGACGCCCAGGATGCCCAGCACGCGCATCTGCACATCGTGGTCAGGCACCCTGAGGCGCACGTGCATCACGAAGTCGCTCGGTTCCGCGCCGGGCTTGAGCTGGAAGCGCACGCCGATCCACGCGGACCAGTCGCCGTTGTCCCGGTA
>JAKSOT010000116.1 GCA_024405455.1 Akkermansia sp.
TCAATCGGCGTAGGAGCGCAGGAGGTGGACCATATCCGCGGCGAGGCGGCGGATGGCGGTCTCGCGGTCCTGGATGCGGGGGAGTCCCCAGAGGGTGAAATCATTGTGGGCAACGATATTGAAGTACATGCCGCGCAGGCAGGTGAGACACCAGAGCCAGTCGCCGCGGGAGATGCCGGGGAAGAAAGCGCGGATGGCATCCTGCCATTCCCGGAGGGCGTATGAGAAGTGGGACTCGTAGACCTCGCGTGTGAGTTCGGGGTCCTCGTAGCCCATCATGTTGAGGAAGCGCAGCACCTCCTCGCCGCCGGCGACGGTGTCGTCCCGCCAATCGGTGATGGGTGCGAGCAGCCAGGAGCAGATGACCTCCTCCGCGCCGCCGCCCTGCTGCGCGCGGTGCAGCGCATCCAGGCACACCTCGTTGTACTGGGTGGAGACGAACGCGAGGGTGTCGCGGTACAAATCCGCCTTGTGGCCGAAGTGGTAGCGGACGAGGCCGATGTTGACGCCGGCGGCGGATGCGATGTCGCGCACGGCAGTGCCCTCATACCCGCGCAGGGAGAAGAGCTGGACGGCGGCGCGCATCATCTGCGCCTTGGTGGCGTCGGACTTGTTCACGGCTGCTTGGGCTTGGATTTCTTGGGATGCTCCCTGCGGTACTGCTCAATGTACTCCTGGTCCTCCCGGCAGAGATTGGCAATCTTGGTGCGGGAGATGCGTCCGCCGTCCTTCTTGAGGTACACGCGGCCGTGCTCGTCGTCGATGCGCTGAATCTTGGCAAAGACCTTGGCATCGTTCTTGGCGGCGTGCCACTCGCGGTAGCCCTTGGCCTCCAGCTTGGCGCGGTCCTCCCGTATCTCCTGCTCGCAGCGCTGCACGCCCTCCTTGATCTGGCTTTCCGTTTCCTCCAGGAACCCGGTGTAGCCGTCGATGCCCATGATAAGCTCGCCGCGGGGCGAGACGACGGCGAGGGCGGGGCGCTTGGTGAGGCCGTACTGCCTGGCGTAGCGGCGGATGGAATCGATGCCGTACTTGGCGGACTCGCGCGTCTTGTCGTCGATGGCGATGCCAGAGTCGAACTTCATGCGCACCACGCGGTCTTTGCACCAGGCGTTGAAGGCGGGCGAATCCAGCAGGTGCTCGCCGAGCTCGCCGCTGCGCGGGCTGAGCACGGAATCATGGAACCACACCAGCAACGGGCGCTGCTCCTGGCGCGCGAAGCGGCGCGCGGCCATGAAGTCGTCCATCCAGCCGTTGCCGTGCCGCTTGCTCTCGAAAGCCTCCGTGATGCCGGCAATGTCGGCGTCGGGATTGTCGGGGTCGGTGAAGTAGACCTCGCCCTCCGCGCCGTTGTCGATTTTCTCCAGCTCTTCGGAGGTGGAGACGTTGTAGTTGACGGCAGTGGGATCGCCGCCGGGGAGGAGGGGATTGCCGAGCTGCTGCGCGGCCTTGGCGCGCTCCATCATGGCCATGCGGGTCTTGGCGTCGTCCTGCGGCTCCGCGTCCTTGGGAGTGGAACACGCGGCCAGCAAGAGCGCGCAGGGCAGCAGGAGCGTGAGGTTCGCGTTCATGGCCTCTCCTGTTTCTTGACCTGTTGCCAGGCGTCCTCCATCTGCTGCGCGGAGGCATCCGCCAACGAGATGCCCTGCCCTTTCAGACAAGCCTCCAGGGCGTTGAAGCGGCGCTCGAACTTGCGGTTGGCGGCATCCAGCGCCAGCTCCGGGTCCACCTTGCGGCGGCGGCAGAGGTTCACGATGGTGAAGAGCAAATCGCCCAGCTCCTCCTGCACGTGCGGGTCGTCGTCCGCCAGCGGCAGGGTCTCCGCCACCTCGTCCGTCTCCTCGCGGATCTTGTCCACCACGCCGGCGTGGTCCGGCCAGTCGAAGCCGACCTTGGCGACCTTCTTGGTGAGCTTGTAGGCGCGGAGCATGGAGGGCAGCCCCTTGCCGCAATCGTGCAGGTAGGGCTTGTCCTCGATGTCGTGCTCGCGGCGTTTCACGGCGTCCCACACGCCCAGCACGGCATCGGCGTCAGCGGCTGTGGCGTCGCCGAACACGTGCGGGTGGCGGCGCACCAGCTTGTCCGCCAGCTCGCGCGCCACCTCGTTGATGCCGAAACCCTCCTGAGGGTTCTCCTGCGCCATCTGCGCGTGGAAGATGACCTGCAGCAGCACGTCGCCCAGCTCCTCGCGCATGTGCGGCCAGTCCTTGGCGCGGATGGCGTCGATGCACTCGTAGCATTCCTCCAGCATGTTGCTGATGATGGAATCGTGGGTCTGGGCGGCGTCCCAGGGGCAGCCGCCGGGCATGCGGAGGCGGCGCATGATGGCGACGGCGCGCTCCAGCTGGCGCTCCGGCTCGCGGCAGTTGATGATTTCCCCGTCGGTCATTTCTTGCCGCCGCGCTGGTCGCGGCGCTCGTTGGTGGCCTTTCCGGCCAGGATGTCGTCGATGTGGCTGACCAGGTCCCAGGAGACGCGGCGTCTCTGGTACTTGGCCCAGAGGTGTGCGCGGAGGGCGCGCCAGATGTCTTCCGTGAATTCGGCGGGGGTGAATTCCACCTCGTCGCGCTGGGAGCGTCCCACCTTGGGGGCGCAGACCAGCTGCCACCATCCGCCGAAGTAGCGGGCCTCGTAAACGACCTTGTTGCCCGCCTCGTCGCGGTCCTGCCAGGAGTATGTTTCCATAGGGTGGTTATCTAGTTGGTTGCTGCGTGGCGGGAGCGGCCTGGCCTCTGGCCTCGCGGTTGATCTTGTTGACGTCATCCCGCATGGTGGGGGTGATTTCGTTCACTGGGCCGGTGCCGCCGGTGTTGAGGGAGATGATAAGTGGCTTGGAGCGATTGCCGTTGGAATCGTAGCGGTAGATGACGCGCTGCACGAGCTTCTTGCTGGGTTCCGCATACATGCGCTCCTCCACCAGGCGTGCGCGGGCGTCGTAGCCGTACTGCACCTTGTAGAGGATGTTCTTCTTTGTGTGGTCGTAGATGATGCAGGACACCAGATGCCCGTACTTGCCCTCCGTGTAGACGTTCACGGCCACCAGCTTGCCGCTGGGGGAGTACGTGGAGCAGCGCATGCCGTGCCAGCCCACCTGGCGCTGGTAGACCGAGCGCGTGCCGTCCGGCTGGCGCGTCACGCGCACCACATCGCCGCGGTCGCGCGTGAGGTCCGCGCTCTGCGCGAAGGCCGAGGGTGCCACCAGAACCGCCGCCGCCGCTGCCACAAGCCATCTCCGGAGTGTGCTTTTCATACGCGCAACATTCTACCGCACGCCGCGCCGCAGGGCAAGCACATATCGCGCCGCGCAGCGGGGCTTCGCGCAAAGAAAGAACCGCCCGGTCACTCGACCGGGCGGCCCCAACTAATTCTTTCAAGTCACACTCTAGGGCTTGAAAGTTCAAACACACACATAACAAGCGTTTCTCAACGCACAATAGGGCCATGAAAACGAAACCCTACTGCAAGAGCGAGACTAACGCATTTTTCCGCCCGATGCAAGCCTTTTTTTGAAAAAATCAGGCTAAAAACGGCGGAAATTCGCCAAAATCCGCACTCGGAGCCTAATCAAAGAGGTTGGGGTAGGATTTGAGAGCCACGGCCTTGGAGAGGGCGCGGATGGTCTTGCTGTCGGAGGCCTGGAGGGCCTGCTCCGCCATTTGGCGGCACTCCGCGTAATCCAGGTG
Organism: Akkermansia sp.; assembly: GCA_024405455.1. Classification (GTDB taxonomy): domain Bacteria; phylum Verrucomicrobiota; class Verrucomicrobiia; order Verrucomicrobiales; family Akkermansiaceae; genus Akkermansia. The sequence continues at coordinate 3,684 of JAKSOT010000116.1, forward strand.
GCGGATCGCGAAGCGGATGAGCGGCAGCAGGTGGGTGCCCACGGAAATCTCGCTGGCGCCGAGCCCCACCAGCAGGGGGACGAGCGTGATGTCGCCGCCCATCTCGCCGCAGATGGCGGTGGGGATGCCGGCCTCGATGGTGTGGCTGATGAGGCGCACCACGCCGGGGTGGGTGGGGCGGAACATGTGCGCCACGCGGAAGTTCACGCGGTCCACGGCAATGGTGTACTGGGTGAGGTCGTTGGTGCCGATGGAGAAGAAATCCACGTACTGGGTGAGGACGTTGGCCATCATGGCGGCGCTGGGCACCTCAATCATCACGCCGATGCGCATGTGCTCGTCGAACGCCTCGCCGCGCGCGCGCAGCTCGTCCCGGCACTCGTCGATGATGGAGCGGATTTCCTTGACCTCGGTGACGCCGGAGACCATGGGGAACATGACGGCGGCGCGGCCGTGCGCGGAGGCGCGCATGATGGCGCGCAGCTGCTGCTTGAAGATGTCAGGGCGGGAGAGGGAGACGCGGATGCCGCGCCAGCCGAGGAAGGGGTTGTCCTCCTTGGGGTCGGCCTGCTCGAAGGGCAGTTTGTCGCCGCCGGAATCGAGCGTGCGGAACACCACCTCGTGCGGGGTGCACCTCTCCACCAGCTCGCGGTAGTGGCGGTACTGCGCGTCCTCGTCCGGCAGGTTGGACGAGCCGTCCAGCAGGAAGAACTCCGTGCGGTAGAGGCCCACGCCCTCCGCGCCACAGCGGGCGATGGCGTCGAACTCATGCCGGAACTGCACGTTGGCGGCCAGGCGGATGCGGTGGCCGTCGCGCGTCTCGGATGGCAGGTCGCGCATCTCCACCAGAGCCTGGTAGGCCTTGGCCTTTTCCGCCTGCAGCTGCTTGTAGTACTTGGTGGTCTCCTCCGTGGGGTTGAGGATGAGTACGCCGGTGTAGCCGTCCAGCACTACCTGCTGCCCGGTGGTGACCTTGAGCATGAGCTGCGGAATGTCCACCAGCGCTGGCAGGCCCAGCGAGCGCGCCAGGATGGCCGTGTGCGAGACCGCCGAGCCCACCTCTGTGACGAGGCCCAGCACGCATGACGTGTCCAGGTCCGCGGTGTCGCTCGGCGTGAGGTCGTACGCGGCCAGCAGGTGGGATTGCGTGTCCGTCGTGCACGCGGCGGTGCGGGCGGGCGCCATATTGCGCAGCACGCGTTGCAGCACGTCCTCCATGTCCGTCACGCGGGAGCGCAGGTAGGGGTCGTCCACATGGCGCATGGCCTCCATGAAGTTCTGGACCACGGCGTAGTAGACGGCCTCCATGTTCTGCATGCGGCGGTCGAATTCCTTGTGGAGGGACTTCATCACCATGGAGTCGCGCAGGAAGAGAACCTGTGCGTCGAAGATGGCGGCCTCCATGTCGCCGGAAATCTTCTGGATGCGGTCGCGCAGGCTGTTGAGCTCCTCTTCCGTGCGCTGGAGTGCGGCCTCGAAGCGGTCCCACTCGTGGGGGATTTCCTCCGGCGTGATGGAGCGGAGTTGCGGGGCGGGACAGCCGCGGGCCTCCACGCGCAGCATCCCCATGGAAATGCCGGGTGAAACGGGCAATCCCTTCAGGCGGATTTCAACGTCGGGCGTCATGGAACGTGGATGCGGGGGCGCAAGGCAAACGCGGCGGAGCGGGCAATTCCCTACTCCTCGCCGAACTTGCTGTTGATGAGATCTTCCAGAGCCTTCATCGCCTCATTCTCATCCGCACCCTCCACAGTCACGTTGATAACGGCACCCCAGCCGATGGCCAGCATCATCAAGCCCATGATGCTCTTGCCGTCCACGGTTTCGCCGTCCTTCTCCACGGTGACACCCGCCTGGAAGCGGGAAGCCACGCGGACGAACTGGGCGGCGGGACGCGCATGGATGCCGAGCTTGTTGAGAACTGTAAGCTGCTTGGTTATCATGTCGGTTAACTACTTGGGAAATTTCTCTGTGTTGTCAATTATAGTAGCCCGTCCCAAAGATTTCCAGCATTTTTTTAAGAAAAGTGAGAAAACAGTTTGATTTTTTGCATTTGCATACGGCTGAAGCTGGTATAGAATGGACACGTTATGAAAAACCTTGCCATCATGTTGGTAGCAGCCTTTGCGCTGGTGTCGTGCTACTCGCACAGGGACCACTACTACTACGAGCCGTCGCATCCGCAGCACCATCCCACGCCGCCGCCCGCACCCAAGAAACACCACCCAAAGAAGCACCACCCCAAGAAGAGCCACAAGCGGCATCACGCACCCCAAAAGCACCAGACGCCGCCCCCGCCCGCACCGCACAAGTCTGCGCCGCACGAATCCGCGCCGCACAAGCCCGTTCCGGTCGGCCCGCGTCACCATTGAGGCGCACCCCTGCCCGCCGCGCTACTTGATGATGCCCTGCATCTGCAAAAGCGCGTCGGGGTTGGGTTTGCGGTGCATGAAGTCGTCGAAGAGCTGCATGGCGGGCTTTGAATCACCCT
>JAKSOT010000117.1 GCA_024405455.1 Akkermansia sp.
CCGCCTTGGCCAGCACCTCGCTCCCGCACGTCACGCCTATCTTGATGCTCGTGCCGCCGAAATCAACCCCGATTGCCTTAACTGTTTTCATCGTTCCCATTCTACCATTCCCCGCCGCCGTGTGCAACCGAACTCTGCACCAAAATCGCGCAATGCCCGCTAGCCAGCGCCGGGGCAAAATGTTAGAATGTCCCACAACGTCGGATAGACGCATCATTTCAAGAAACAACTCAAGATGAAATCGCATTTCGCCAAACTGTTTTTCGCCTTGCTGTGCACGGCCGTGATGGGCGGCGCCGTCACCTGCATCTCCGTGGGCCTGCACCGCGCCATGCAGGAATCCCAGCAGCCGCCCACACCCGCCGACCCCGTGGAGGCCGCCAACCAGGCCAAGGTTGTGCTGGACTACAAGTGCGCCGCGTGCCACGCCGCGGACGCCAAGCCCAATTCCTTCCTGAACGCGCTTTCGCTGGGCCTGATGCAGCGGCACGTGAACGCCGCCAAGGCCACGTTCACGCTGGAGCCGGACCACTCGCTGCATTCCGGCGTGGTGGACTACCTCAAGATGGACCGCGTGCTCTCCACGCGCCGCATGCCCCCGGCATCGTACTCCGCGGTGCACCTGGGATCCGCGCTCACGCCGGCCGACGTGGCGGCCCTGCGCAACCGCTTCAAGCCGGAGGGCGCGCAGGCGCGCATGTTCATTCCCATCTCCCCGGTGCCCGCTCCCGCCACGCGTGAGGACAGGGCGCGCGTGCTGCTCGGCCAGCTGCTATTCAACGATCCCCGCCTCTCCACCAACAACGAGGTCTCCTGCGCCTCCTGCCACGACCTCACCAAGGGAGGAACCGACAACAAGCCCAAGTCCGACGGCGTGCCCGGCACGGACGGCAAGCCGCAACAGGGCGGCGTGAACGCACCCTCCGTCTTCAACGCCGCCGGCAACATCCGCCAGTTCTGGGACGGCCGCGCCGCCAACCTCCAGGAGCAGGCGGGCGGCCCCCCGCTCAATCCCGTGGAGATGGGCTACCAGTACCCCGAGGACTGGCAGGCCATTGCCGACAAGCTGGGCAAGGACACGCGCCTGGCCGCGCTCTTTGCGCTGGCATACGGTGACGAGGGCATCACGGGCGATACCATCACGGATGCCATCGCCGCGTATGAGCAGACCCTCGTCACCCCGGATTCCGACTTCGACCGCTACCTCAAGGGCGACACCGAGGCGCTGACCTCCGAGCAGAAGCAGGGGCTCAAGAAGTACGTGCTCTACGGCTGCGCCACCTGCCACGCCGGTCCCACCCTCGGCGGCATCAGCTTTGAGAACATCAATACCCACGCCGACCTCCGCGAGCTCGCCACCAAGGGCATCCCCGGAACGCACGCCAACCGCGCGGAAGACGCCTCCTGCGCCGCCTGCCACCCCGACGGCGTGGGCCCCTCCGCCGCCAAGAACGCGGAGTACCAGGAGGGCGCCTTCGGCCGCATGGACTTCACCAAGGACCCCGCCCACAAGGATCTCTTCCGCGTGCCCAACCTGCGCAACGTGGCCCTCACCTGGCCGTACTTCCACACAGGCACCGTTGACACCCTGGAGGACGCCGTGCGCATCATGTGCATCACCGAGAACGGCATCACGCCCAGCGAATCCGCCGTGCGCGAAATCACCGCCTTCCTGCACGCCCAGACCGGCAAGCTCAACGGCAAACCGGTGGACAAGCTCACGCCCGCGGATGTGGCGCCGCCCGCCACGGACGACCTGCTGCCCGCCGCCGCTCCCGCCCCGCTGCCCGCGGAGGACGATGAAATCTGATCGCGTGCCATGCTCCGCTTCTCCGTACTGGCCAGCAGCAGCCAAGGCAACGCCACCGTGGTGTCCACCGGGCGCGTGAGCGTGCTGGTGGATGCCGGCATCAGCTGCCTGCGCCTCCGCAACTCCCTCCAGGACTGCGGCGTCCCCGCACCGCAAATCAGCGGCGTGTTCATCACCCATGAACACGTGGACCACATCGCCGGGCTCGGCCAGTTCTGCAAGAAGTATTCCCCCCGCGTCTACTGCAGCCGCTACCTCGCTCTGGACCTCCGCGCCGCGGCGCCGGACGCCGCCTTCACCTTTCTGGAACCCGGCGCCGCCGTGGAGCTGGAGGACCTGCGCGTCACTCCGTTTAGCGTGAGCCACGATGCCGCGGACCCCCTCGGCTACCTCTTCGAGTGCGGCGGCGCCAAGCTCGGCTACGTCACGGACACCGGGCGCATCATGCGCGGCATGGACGAGCTGCTGGCGGGCGTGGACGCCCTGTACCTGGAGTCCAACTACGACGAGGAGATGCTGCAGAACTCCGGCCGCCCCAAGCGGCTCATCGAGCGCATCACGTGCCCCAGCGGGCACCTGTCCAACGTGCAGGCGTGCGATTTCGTGCGCACGGTGGCGCACCCCGGCCTGCGCCACCTCGTGCTCGCCCACATCAGCCCGGAGTGCAACACCCCGGAAATCGCGCACGCCGCCATGCAGGCCACGCTGGATGAAATCGGCCTGCCCGCCACGCTCCAATGTGCCCCCCGCGCCAACCGCCTCCCCTGGATTGAACTCTGATTCTCGCTTATGAAAAACACCATCATCACCTGCCTCATTGCCGCCCTCTGCTGCCCCGCACCCGCAGAGCTGCCCGACAACCCCTCCACCCCGCAGGACTACTACGCCGTGCAGGACGAGGTCATCTCCTGCCTCTCCCAGCTCACCTCCATCCACAACGGCGTGAAGGACAAGGACTCCGCGGATGCCGCCGCTCCCGCCGTCACGGACCTCGCCGCCAATGTGGAGCGCGCCGTCCAGCTCATCATCTCCAAGCAGGAGGAGGTGCAGAAAATCCTGGAGCAGCGCACCGATGTCACCCCGGCGCAATACGACGATGCCCTCTTCGCGGTCATCAAGGTGAACTCCGAGCTCAAGGCAAAGGAGTACTACCACTCCACCGCGCTCACCGCCGCCATGGAGGCTTTCACCAAGGCCATCACGGGGCGCGCGGAGTAAAACGCACGCCCGCCCCGCGTTGCGGTGCGGGCAATTAGGATTAGGATTAAGATTAGGAAATTTCTCCGTGCCATGCGCGCTGTTTCCTGAATAGTCCTAATCCTAATCTTAATCTTAATCCTAATTACTTTTGCCCGAGTAAACAAAAAACGCGCACCCCTGGCGGAGTTGCCGGGAGTGCGCGCCATCCTGCCAGCGAATTCTACTTCTGCGTGGTCACCAGGATGCACGGTTGGCCGCTGAGCGTGTGATACAGCTCGTGGAGGCGTGCGGCCTTGGCTGCGGTGTCCGCGCTGCACGACGTGCTACCCAACACGCCCAGCGCACCCAGGATGCCCAGCAGGGCACCCGCCAGCACCTTGGCCCAGACCTCCTTCATGCCCCAGCCCTGGAGCAATCCGGCCAACCATGTTTGTTTCTCTCTTTCCGTACTCATGACAGTAAACGTCCGGCGTGTCCATGCGCCGAACGCCTGCAGCATAGCCCGCCCTAACCCCTCCCCGCAAGCGCTCCTCCCAAACCCGCATGCCCCGCCCGCCCGCGGCACCCCCATGCGCCTTCCGCCCCGGAATGTCGGGGTGTTGCGCACCAACCCTGCCACTCTCCAAAGTCCAATGACTCGCGCGTGCCCAGGGCAATAACAACTTTTTTCAAAATTGTTCTTGACAGCAAGGTCGCCTGCGTGTAACATTCGCCCGTCGCAAGACACCACGGGGTATTAGCTCAGTTGGTAGAGCGCCTCAATGGCATTGAGGAGGTCAGCGGTTCGAACCCGCTATGCTCCATCCCCCAGGGAACCGCATGGCAACGTGCGGTTCCTTTGTTTATGCGGGCTGCCACCAATCATTGCATCCCGCCACACCTTGCAAAAAAACATTGGGACACATGTGGGGCGCGGCCGGCCCCTCTCCGTGCGTTTTTTCTTTCCATGCGGGGGCGGGGGGTGTAGAATGATGCGCGTATGGCAACACTCAAGCAAAGGACACTCGCCAAAAGCGCCTCCATTGCAGGGACCTCCCTGCATACCGGGAAGCCCGTGAAGCTCACCATCAAGCCCGCGGAGCCCAACACGGGGCTGCGCTTCCGCCGCATCGACCTGCCGGACAAGCCGTTCATCCCGGCGTCGGCGGACCGGGTTCAGACGGTGGAGCGGGCCACCACGCTGGCGGAGGGCTCGGTGAAGGTGCACACGGTGGAGCATATCCTCTCCGCGCTCACGGGCATGGGTGTGGACAACGCGATAATCGAGATGGATGCCAACGAGCCGCCCATCGGCGACGGCTCCGCCTCCCCGTACGTCAAGCTCATCAAGAAGGCAGGCGTGGTGGAGCAGGACGCCCCCTGCACGGTGTGGCAGATCCGCGAGCCCGTGAAGGTGGAGACCAAGGGCGGCTCCGTCATCGTCATCATGCCCGCCAACGAGTTCCGCGTGTCGGTGACGGCGGTGGGCCCCGGCGGCCGCGTCACCCAGTACTTCGATTCCGTCATCACCCCGGAGACGTACGAGAGGGAGCTTTCCACGGCACGCACGTTCTGCTTCTACGAGGACATCCAGCCGCTGCTGGAGAAGGGGCTCATCCAGGGCGGCACGCTGGACAACGCCATCGTCATCAAGGGGGATGAGTTCATCTGCGCGGGCGGCCTGCGCTTCCCCAACGAGTGCGCGCGCCACAAGACCATGGACATGATAGGCGACCTCATCCTCAACGGGCGTCGCATCCTGGGCCACGTGATAGCCGTGATGCCCGGCCACGGCGTGAACACGCAGATGGCGGGCAAGCTGCAGAAGCTCTACCAGGGCATGGTGGCCATGCGCCCCAAGGCCGTGGAAATCCCCACGGGCGACGCGGTGATGGACATCACGGACGTGCTCAACATCCTGCCGCACCGCTATCCGATGCTGATGGTGGACCGCATCATCGGCTTCGAGGGCGAGCACAAGTGCATCGGCCAGAAGAACATCTCCATCAACGAGCCCTACTTCCAGGGGCATTTCCCGAACCGCCCGGTCATGCCCGGCGTGCTGCAGATCGAGGCCATGGCGCAGGTGGCGTCCATCCTCATGCTCCGCATCCCGGAGAACGCCGGGAAGATAGGCTACTTCATGAGCTGCGACAAGGTGAAGTGGCGCCGCCCCGTGGTGCCGGGGGATGTCCTCACCATCGAGATGGAGCTCACCAAGATCCGCGGCGCCATCGGCGTGGCATCCGGCCGCTGCCTGGTGGGCGACGAGGTGACCTGCGAGGCCGAGCTGAAGTTCATGGTGGCCGACGCCTAATCAATTCCCCATCCGACCGCGGTGCTGGAGGTCTTTCTCATTGCGCTGGCTTTGGCGGTGGACGCCACGGTGTACTCCTTCTCCTACGGGTTGGTGCTGCGGGTGCACCGCGTGGCGGCGTCGCTCTGGCTGGCGCTGAGCGTGGGCGTGTTCCAGGCGGTGATGCCGCTGATAGGCTACGCGGGGGGCGAGGCCGTGCGCGGGCTGGTGGAAACCTGGGCGCCGTGGATTGTGTGCGCCGTGTTCCTGCTGCTGGGCGGCAGCGTGATTCTACAAACCCTGCGCGGCGGGGATGATACTCCCTCCCGCGCCTCCGAATCCCCGCTGCGTCCCTGGGCGCTCGTCCTGGTGGGCGTGGCCACCAGCATAGACGCTCTGGCCGTCGGCGTGTGCATGGCGCTCGGCGGCATCGGCGGCGGGTGTCCCGGCATTTGCGGCCTGCTGCTGGATGTGGCCGTCATCGGCGCGGTGACCTTCGTCTGCTCGCTGCCGGCGTTCCACGCCACCCGCGTGTTCCGCCACCTCCCCACCCGCGTCTTGGAAT
>JAKSOT010000118.1 GCA_024405455.1 Akkermansia sp.
CGCCATTGGGCGGGGGTGCGGCGCGGCGCGCGGCGGTAGGTGGCGAAAACCTCCCCCGTGTCCGCGTGCACGAGCGCGAACTTGGGCGGGTGCTTGAGGCGGTCGGGGGTGAAGTCGTCGCACGGTGTGGTGACGGTTTCGTCCACCAGGCCGAGCTTGCGGCAATAGGCGCGCCAGGTGGCGCCGTGGCCGGCGTGGCGGCGGTGCATCCAGGCGAGCGCGTGGGCCAGCTCGTGCAGCAGGGTGTGCCAGATGAGAAAGCGGTCCTTCTCCAGGTACGCCTCCACGAAGTAGTGGGAGAGGGTGATGCGGCGCTCCTTGAAGCGGCAGCAGCCCAGACGGTGCAGAGCGCGGTCCCAGCCGAAGCTCCAGCCGTCCAGGTGCAGGGATTGCAGGCATGCGGCGGCGTAGGCCTCCACCTCCTCCAAACTGTGCCACTCCGTCATCTGCGGCACGCTGCACGCGGGCGCGGCGGAATCCGCCTGTGCGGCGTCCGCGCGCCCGGTGGCGCTTTCCAGGAGCTCGCGCCAAAGGCGCTCCCAGGGCTTATTCTGCGGTTCCATCCATCTTGGCGCGGACCTTGGCCTCAATCTCCGCGTACAGCTCCGGATTGGTTCGCAGGGCCTCCTTGGCGCCGTCGCGCCCCTGGGCGATCTGGCTGCCGTTGTAGCTGAACCAGGAGCCGCGCTTCTGCACGATGTCGAACTCCATGGCCAGGTCCACCAGGCTTCCGGTGGAGGAGATGCCCTCGTTGTACATGATGTCGAACTCGCACTCCTTGAAGGGCGGGGCCACCTTGTTCTTGACGATTTTGAGCTTGGTGCGGTTGCCGTTGACGGTGCCGTCGCTGCCCTTGATTTGGCCGATGCGGCGGATATCGCAGCGGACGGAGGCGTAGAACTTGAGGGCGCGGCCGCCGGGGGTGGTCTCCGGGTTGCCGAACATCACGCCGATCTTCTCGCGTATCTGGTTGGTGAAGATGCAGATGGTGCGGGCCTTGGAGATGAGCGAGGTGAGCTTGCGCAGCGCGGCACTCATCAGGCGCGCCTGCGCGCCCACCGTGCTGTCGCCTATCTCGCCCTCCAGCTCCTGCCGCGTCACGAGCGCCGCCACGGAGTCCACCACGATGACATCGATGGCGTTGGAGCGCACCAGGGCCTCGCAGATTTGCAGGGCCTCCTCGCCGCTGTTCGGCTGGCTCACCAGCAGGTCGTCCAGGTTCACACCCAGTTTGGCGGCGTAGGCGGGGTCCAGCGCATGCTCCACGTCGATGAACGCGGCGAGCCCGCCGGCGCGCTGCGCCTGGGCTATCACGGTGAGGGTGAGGGTGGTCTTGCCGGAGGATTCCGGGCCGAAGATTTCCACCACGCGGCCGCGCGGGAAGCCGCCCACGCCCAGCGCGCGGTCAATCAAAATGTTTCCGGTGGGAATCACTTCCACCTCCATGGTCTTCTGGTCGCCCAGGCGCACGATGGCGTTCTCGCCGAAATCCTTCTGGATCTGCAGCATGGCGGCATCCAGGGCGCGCTGGCGCTGCGCCATGACCTTGTCTTGTTCGGGTGTTGTCTCTTTGCTCATATCAGCGAGCATTGTAGCGGTTCCGCGGGGTGCATGCAAGCCAAAACTGCGTGGGCGGCGCCGATTGCGGCAATGCAAATCGGTTGACTAACGGGGCGGGTTGTGGCATGATGGCGGCGTGAAAGCGGCGTACAAGCTCCTGCTTGCGGGAATCCTGCTGGCGGGCCTCACCGGGTGCGATGAATCCGACGAGGTCAAGGCGGAGCGCGCCGCGCAGTTCACCACGTCCACCAAGCCGGCACCCAACCCGCAGCTGGAGTCCATCGAGTCCATGGTGCGCACGGATGTGGCCGCCGCACCCACCGGGCTGAGCTCCGCCCCCAAGTATGAGCTGTACAGCGCGTACAAGGGAGATGACATCAAGCAGGTGACCGGGGTTTCCGGGCGCAGCCTCATCCTGTGCTTCACCGCGCCGTGGTGCCCGCACTGCGCCAAGATGAAGGAGGCGCTGCGCGCGCTGGCGCAGGCGGAGAAGGGCAACGTGCAGGTGGTGGACGTGGATGCGGACGCGTACCCTGCGCTGGCCACGGACTACGGCATCACGAAGGTGCCCACCACCGTCATCTACACGGAGGGCGTGAAGCTGCGCACCATCGAGGGCGCGTACACGGCGGAGAGCCTGGGGCGCTTCCTGCACGCGCTGCTCACCCAGGGCGACAACCCCGCCGACGAACCGAAATAACCCTTACCACCAACACGTTCCCACCATGAGATTCCTTACCGGATTGCAACCCAGCGGACAGCTCCACATCGGCAACTACTTCGGCGCCATCAAACCCGCCGTGGAGCTGCAGGAGAAGGGAGAGGGCTTCTACTTCATCGCCAACTACCACGCCATGACCACCATGGAAAGCGCGCAGGCCCTGCACGACAACACGCGCGCCCTGGCCGTGGATTTCCTGGCCTGCGGGCTGGACCCGGAGAAGAGCGTGTTCTTTGCGCAATCCGCGGTGCCGGAGGTGAACGAGCTGGCGTGGATTCTCTCCACGGTTTGCCCGATGGGGCTGCTGGAGCGCTGCCACTCCTACAAGGAGAAGATGGCGCGCGGTTTCGCGGCCTCCCACGCGCTCTTTGCGTACCCCGTGCTCATGGCGGCGGACATCCTGCTGTACAATTCCGACGCCGTGCCCGTGGGCAAGGACCAGAAGCAGCACCTGGAGGTCACGCGAGACCTGGCGGGCAAGATGAACGACGCCTTCGGGGCGGACCTCTTCAAGCTGCCGGAGCCCATCATCAGCGAGGTGACCGCCGTGGTGCCGGGGCTGGACGGCCAGAAGATGAGCAAGAGCTACGGCAACACCCTCCCCATCTTCGGCGAGGAGAAGGCCATCCGCAAACTCATCAACAAGAAGGTGGTGACGGACGCCACCCCGCTGGAGGACCCCAAGCCCACGGAAGGCTCCATCATCCTGGCCCTCTACAAGCTTTTCGCCACGCCGGAGCAGTATCAGGCCATGGTGGACGCCCACCTCGCCGGCGGCGTGGGCTACGGCCAGTTCAAGAAAGACCTCTTCGAGGCGTACTGGGAGTATTTCCGCACCGCGCGCGAGCGCAGGGAGTGGATTCTCGCCCATCCGGAATACGTGGACGACGTCCTCAACCGCGGCGCAGAGAAAGCGCGCGAGGAGGCCCAGGCCACCCTCGCGCGCATCCGGAAGGCCGTCGGCCTCGGGTGGCAGTGAGCCGTATGCGTCAGAAGCGGTAGGTGAGCGAGATATCGCTCACGATGGCGAACTCGCGGAAGGGCACGGTGCTTTTGTTGCCGGTGTACACCTTGAATTCGGACTTGGTGTTGGCCTTCATGGCGCCGCGGCCGGCCCAGTTGATGGTGACGCCGGGTGTGAGAATCCAGTTGTGCGTGATGAAGTACGGCGCGGTCAGCTTGATCCAGAAGCCTTGGGAACCGTTATCGCACGCAAAGTAGTGCGCACGGAAATAGTCTGCCGTGGCGGACATGCCGAACTGCAGCACACCCAGCCAGCGGATGTTCTCCACATCGTCCGCGCTGCCGATGATGGGGAAGCGGAAGTTCACATACGGCTCGAACCACCAGCCGCGGATGCCCACGAAGCTGAAGCGCGTGGTGCAGCCCACCGCCAGCCACTTGTACGGCGTGATCTCCGGCGTGATGAAAAACTCGTGCACCACGGAGGCCCCCTGGTCGCGGTAGTGCTTGGCCATCACGCCCAGAATGCCGCCGTGGATGAAATCGTGCCCCAGCGTGACGTTCCACTTCTCGCTCGTGTACTTGCAGTTGGTCACCACCGCAAACTCGTTCTCCATGTTGCACTCCTTGATGGACTGGCCCGCCAGCGCGCTGATGCACTGCTCCTGCACCTCCGGCGACAGGTGGTCGAAGTTCGGGATGCGCTGCCGCAGCGCAACCGCCGCGCCGCTGCGCGAAAACGGTGGGTTGCCGTACAGGCGGTGACCCGCGGAGAAGATGGAGTACGCCACCGTCTCGTTGAACGTCCAGCCCCCCTTGTCGCCAAAATCGTACGTGGCCTTAAACGCCACCGTCTCCAGGCCCTCTCCCTGTTCCGCCTCCTGTGTGGCCACCAGCCCGCGCCCCCAGTAGAACGACCGGTACATGCCCGTCAGGCTTCCCTCCAGCCGCTGTGCTGAATCGAACGGCAGATCCTGGAAACTCTGCGGCCTGTTGCTCTCATGCACGGGAACGGCCACGGCCGCACCCGCAGGGGCTGCCGCCAGGGCCAGGGCAATGATGATGTGTTGCGCTCTCATGTTCGCTTGTGGTTTCTGATGGTGCCTTTTTACCCTACCCCGCGCCTTTTGTCAAGCAAAAATCTAGAGCGCACTCTAGATTTTTCTGCGGGTGGGGAAAAAAGAACGCGCCCGGCAGAGCCGGACGCGTTTGTAGGTTGGGGAAGTGAACTTCCCGATACCCTTACTTCTTGGCGGGCACGACGGGAGTCTGAACGGGCTCCGTGGGCTGCACCTGCTGCTGCTGGCAGGAAACCAGAGCGGCGGCGGTAAGAGCAAGAATAGCGATGGTCTTCATAATTATCTTACTAGTTTTGATTTTTGAAGCGCCCCAGCAACCAAGGATAGGCTGAGGGGTTGAGAGAAGTGTACCAAATCCATGGTGCAATGCAAGGCTAAAATCAAAATTTCTGAAATATTTTTTGGCAGAGGGCGGAACGGAGGAGCCCGACAAGCCTTGGAACCCGCATGGCGAATGGATTTTCAGGCGTTAGCGCAGTTCGGCGAAAAAGGCGTCATGAAAGCCCTCTGCGTTGAAAATCGTGTTGTGGGTGGCGTGGAAGGTCTTCTCCGTGACGGGGCGCTTGAAGCTCTCGCGCAGCGCGTCCGTGCGCGGCGGCAGCACGATTTCGTCCTGGTCAGCGCGCAGGATGGCCACGTCGCAGGTGACCTGGGGCGCGTAGTCGGAGGAGATGAACTTGTCGACCACCACCGCGTTGGGGACGGCGGGGATGAAATCGCACGCCACGTTCACCAGGCTGTCGAACGGGCAGATGAGCACGAGCTTGTCAGGGTTCTTGGCTGCGGCCACCTGCATGGCCACGCCGGTGCCGATGCTGAATCCCACGAGCGTGGTGGCGGCGGGGTTGCCGAGTTTCTCCTTCGCCTGGTCCAGCACGGCGCAGGAATCCGCCACGATGTCTTTCTCGCTGGGCTCGCCCTCGCTGCCGCCGTACCCGCGGTAGTTGACCAGCAGGTAGGAGCGCGCGGTGTCCTCGTCCGCGTAGTCGGAGAAGTCCCCGGCGTTGATGGAGTTGCCGCCGTACATGACCACGAGCGGGGCGCCGGGGCCGCGGTTGAAGAGCCAGCCGCGCAGCACGGTGCCGTCCTGCATGGTGAAGGACACGTATTGTTCCGTGTGCCCGTACTTGGTGTCCGGCGAGCACCCGCCGGGCTGCGCGCCCGGGAACACCAGGCTGCGCACCGCGCACATGGGCACCAGCATCACCACCAGCAGCAGCGCCAGCGCGCGCAAAATCCATTTCCTCTTCATCCCCACCATCCTACCAGTTTCCGCACGCGCACGCAAGGAAATCATGCAGCGTCCCGCCAGGGCGGGAACGCAATGCGCGTCAGTCTCCTTGACACGCAAAGCCTCCGGGAGTATGCAGT
>JAKSOT010000119.1 GCA_024405455.1 Akkermansia sp.
TCGCTGTGCATGGGGGTGTGCGCGGTGAGCGCCACCACGCGCCCGCCGTTCTCGCGCGCCAATTCCGCGCACACGGCGAGCAGCAGCGTGCTGTCCACCCCGCCGGAGTACGCCAGCGCTATCCCGCCGTCCAGCATGGAGCGGATGGCATCCCGCAGCCGCTGCAGCAGCTCGTCTGGCGCGCGCTCCGTCATGCGTCGTGTCCGGCGGCGTTGCGCGCGGCTTGGAAGACCTCCTCCAGCGGCACGCCCGCGCGTTCTGCGGCGGTTGCCGCGCTGTCGTATTCCGGCTGTCGGCGGACGATGTCGCCATGGCGGCACTCCTTCACCTGCACGGGTCCGTAGGGGGTCTGCACGGTGACGATGCGGCGCTCCATGGTGGTGCGCTCCACGGCATGCCGGCGCACGCCGATGGTGCCGGTGTGGCGCAGCAGGGCGTCCTCCACGGCCTGCAGATGCTCCGCATCCGCGAGCGCGCCCACCTGCACGGCGGGGCGGTTCTTCTTCATGTAGCAGGGCGTGAACCACGCATCGCGCGCGCCCGCCTCCAGCACCTTTTGCAGCGCGTAGCCCAGCGCCTCCGGCGTGGAGTCGTCCACGTTGCACGCGCACTCGAAAATCTGCTGCGGGTCGGTGGCATCTTCAATCAGGAAGGTTCGCAGGAAGTTGGCGCGCCCGAAATCCCGCTTGCCCAGCCCCACGCCGCATTTCAGGATTTTGTATGCGGCGGGCAGGGTGTCGCGCGTGCGTGCGGCGGCGGCAATGGCAATGCCCGTGGGCGTGACCATTTCCCCCTGCGTGCTTGTGGGCCGCAGCGTGATGCCGTGGGCGCGGGCGATGTTCATCACGGCGGGCACGGGCACGGGAAGCTCCCCGTGCTGGCACATCACGGTGCCGCTGCCCTCGCTCAGTCCCGTCACGATGCAGCCGTCCGCGCCCAAATCATCCAGCAGCACGGCGGCGGCAACGATGTCCACGATGGAATCGATGGCGCCCACCTCATGGAAATGCACCTCGTCCACCGACACGCCGTGGGCTTCCGCCTCCGCCTCCGCCACGATGCGGAAGATGCGCTTGGCCAGCGCGCGCGCGGAGTCGGTCATGGACGCGGCGTCGATGATAGCCTCCACGTCCGCCAGGTGGCGGTGCTCGTGATGGTGGTGGTGGGCGTGAGCGTGATAGTGTTCCTCGTGCGGGTGGTCGTGGTGGTGGTGGACGTTGAAGCAGCATCCGGCCATGCTGTAGGAATGCCCGCGCTCCACGGAGTGGCTGAATTCCGCGGGAAGCGTGGCCAACACGGCGTCCAGCTTGGCGGCATCCGCGCCCAGATCCAGCAGGGATGCCACCGCCATGTCACCGCTGATGCCGCTGTGGCCCTCAAAGTAGATGTATCTGGGCATGGTGAATCAAAAGATGGGGAATTTGCGGAACATGCGGCACACCAGGGATGCCGCGCCGAATCCGTTGTCGATGTTGACCACGCTCACGCCTTCCGCACAGGAGTTGAGCATGCTCAGCAGCGGCGTGAGACCCCGGAATGACGCGCCGTATCCCACGCTTGTGGGAACGGCTATCACAGGTGCGCTCACCAACCCTGCCAGCACGCTCGCCAGCGCGCCCTCCATGCCCGCCACGGCTATCACCGCATGCGCTTGCCGGATTTCCGGCAGGCTTGCGAACAGGCGGTGGATGCCCGCCACGCCGATGTCGTAGTGGCGCGTGACGTTGGCACCGAAGAACTCCGCGGTGACGGCGGCCTCCTCCGCCACGGGGATATCCGCGGTGCCTCCGGTGCAGATGGCCACGGTGTTGAGGGTGTAGAGGCTGCCCTTGCCCAGCGTGAGGACGCGCGCCTGCTCGTGGTACACGAAATCCTTGAGGCGGTGCTTCTTCAGGTAGTCCACCTGTTCCTTGCTGCAGCGGGTGGCGAGCACGGCGCATTTGCGCTTCTGGAACGCCTTGAGGATGGCCAGCAGCTGCTCCGGGGTCTTGCCCTGGGCGAACACGCTCTCCGGCTGCCCGGTGCGGTCCGGGCGGCTCAGGTCCAGCTTCGCCACGTCGATATCCAGTAGCTTCTCAGACATTATTTCACTTCGATGAGTTCGTATTCGCGCTCGCCGATGCCCATCTGCGCGCCGTACACCAGCTGGTGCATGCCCTCCTTGGTCTCGATGCGCTCCAGCAGGTCG
This sequence comes from Akkermansia sp., assembly GCA_024405455.1. Taxonomy (GTDB): domain Bacteria; phylum Verrucomicrobiota; class Verrucomicrobiia; order Verrucomicrobiales; family Akkermansiaceae; genus Akkermansia. The sequence goes on from JAKSOT010000119.1 coordinate 2,189, forward strand.
TGCTTCTCCTCCTCCGGCAGCTGGTGCAGAAGGTCCACGCACGCCTGGTCGATGGCCACGATGTCCGTGGAGGCCAGGATGCCCACGTCCCGCGCCTTGACGGGTTCCGCGGCCACGCCCATGCAGTCGCAGTCCACGGACATGTTGCGCATGACGTTGAGGTAGGTGATGTGCGGTGCGAAGTGGTCGATGGTGGCCTTGGCGGATTCCACCATGTTCTCCATGAAGGGGGAGAGGGTGGCACCCCACGGGTTATCCTTGGAATGGCCGTGCACCTGCGCCTTGCCGATTTGTCCGTCCGCGCAGCCGATTGCGATGTTCTTGATGGAGCCGCCGAATCCTCCCATGATATGCCCCTTGAAGTGCGTGAGCACCACCATGGAGTCATAGTTCGTGATGTGGCCGCCCATGCTGACCTCCTTGAAGTGCTTCCCGCCCTTGACGGGGAGGTTCACGGTGCCCTCCGCGTCCAGGATGTCCACGGGGCAGAAGTCCCAGCCGTTGACCTTGAGGGTCTCGCGGTGCTGCTCGGTGGTGTAGCGGTCGCCCTCGTAGAGGGTGTTGGTCTCTACGATGGCGCTGTTGGGGATTTCGCGCTGCAGGGCCATGGCCATGTCGCGCGGGATGATGTTGGGACCGTGCTTCTCCCCGGTGTGCAGCTTGATGGCCACCCTGCCGGTGATATCCGCGTTCACCAGCTTGTAGAGCTTCACCAGCGCCTCCGGCGTGAGCTCGCGCGTGAAGTATACTTTCTTCATGGTTTATTTCACCTCGATGAGCTCGTACTTGCGGCTGCCAAGCCCCATTTCCTCGCCGTACTCCACCTGGCGCATGCCCTCGCGGCTCTCGATGCGCTCCAGCAGGTCGTGCTTCTCATCGTCAGGCAGCGTCTTCACCAGATCCACGGACGCCTGGTCGATGGCCACGATGTCCGTAGAGGCCAGGATGCCGATGTCGCGGCACTTCACCGGGGCGGCGTTCACGCCCGCGCAGTCGCAGTCCACGGACATGTTGCGCAGGACGTTGACGAAGGTGATGTGCTTGCCGAAGTGGTCGCAGGTGGCCTTGGCGGATTCCACCATGTTCTCCATGAAGGCGGCGCCCATGATGTTCTTGCCGGTGCCGCCCTGGTGCACCTGTGCCTTGCCGACCTTGCCGTCCGCGCAGCCGATGGCGATGTTCTTGATGGAGCCGCCGAACCCGCCCATGCCGTGGCCCTTGAAGTGCGTGAGCACCAGCATGGAGTCATAGTTCACGATGTGGCCGCCCATGCTGACTTCCTTGAAGTGCTTGCCGCCGTTCACCGGCAGGTTCACCGCGCCCTCGGAGTCCATGATGTCCACCGGGCAGAAGTCCCAGCCGTTCACCTTGATGGTTTCCAGGTGTTCCTCCGTGGTGTAGCGGTCGCCGTCGTAGAGGGTGTTGGTCTCCACGATGGTGCTGTCGGGGATGGTGGCCTGCAGGGCCTTCACCATGTCGCGCGGGATGATGTTGGGGCCGTTCTTCTCACCGGTGTGCAGCTTGATGGCCACCTTGCCGGTCATCTCCTGGTTCACCAGCTGGTACATCTTCACCAGTGCCTCCGGTGTGAGCTCGCGGGTGAAGTACACCTTGGGCACCTCCTGCTGCACCGTGGGTTCCGGGGCGGGAGCCGCCTCCTTGGATTCGTCAGCCTCCTTGGGCGTGCAGGATGCCACCAACATGCCCAAACCGATTGCCAATGCCGATATCGCTTTTGTATTCATCGTCAATATGGGGTTGAATTTTGAAAGACGGCTACATTATCCCCCCGTACGCGCGCGCTTGCAAGCTCATTTTGCGGCTTTTTCCCCTTGCAATGCGTCACCGCGTGGAATATTCTGGCGGCATGGGGACTCTTGACGAGGACTTGCTGGAGGCAGCCTACCGCGGCGACCGTGCAGTCGTGCAACGCCTGCTGGATGCAGGGGCGGATGCCAAGGCCGTTTCGCCGTGGGGGGAAACGGCCTTGATGGGTGCCTGCCAGTATGACGATACAGAGACGGTGCGGCTGCTCATTCAGGCGGGTTCGAATGTGAACGCCGTGAGGGATACGGGAGAGAACCTGTATCTGCGGGAAACGCCGCTGACCAAGGCGGTGGGCTACGGCCATGCCGCCGTTGTGCGCCTTTTGCTGGAATCCGGGGCGGAGTTCGACTTCTTCAAGGATGATGCGCGGTGTCTGCTGTACGCGGCCTGCCTCTCCGGAAACGCGGAGACGGTGGAGCTGATTGCCGGGCTGGGCGCCATGCCGCCGGATGAGCTGCCGCCGCTCAGCTACGCGATTGTGCGCAATCGGATGGATGAGGTGAAATCCCTGCTGGATGCGGGGGAAAATCCCACGGAGACGGATGCCGAGGGAATGGCTCCTCTGGAGTGGGCCGCCCTCTTCGGGCGGCTGGAGGCGGCAGCCCTGCTGGAGCAGGCCGGGGTGTGCGTGAAGGATTGCCCCGCCGCCCTGCATGCCGCCGTGCGCGGCGAGCATGTTGACATGTGCGAATGGCTGCTGGACCGCGGTATCTCGGTTGAGGCTCGCGATGCCGACGACTGCACGCCCTTGGAAACCGCTGTCAGCCACAACAGCCTGCAAGCCGCAGAGTGCCTCTTGCAGCGTGGCGCGAATCCCGTTGCTCCGACCTCGTTGAGGCAGGTTCCGCTTGCCTTTGCCGTGGAGATGGGGAACCTGCCCATGGTGGAGCTCATGCTGCGCCACGGCGCGGATATCAACGCCGTTCCCTATGAGGGCGGCAGCACGGCCCTCATGGTTGCCGCAAAGGAGGGCAATGCGGACATGGTGCGATTCCTGCTGGAGCACGGTGCCGACACCGAGGTGGCGGATGCGGACGAGTGGACAGCCCTTTTCCATGCCGAAAGCGCGCCCGTGGCGCAGCTGCTCCTGCAACACGGTGCCAATCCCCATGCACGGGATATCGCCGACTGGACTCCGCTGCAAGCGGCGCTCAAGCTTGACAAGGACGATGCCCTGGTGGCCCTGCTGGAAACCGCGACGAAGGGCAGGGGAAACTAGCCGCGGCTTCACTCAAGATCCGCCGGCTCATCCTGCGTTTTGAGCAGCTTGTCCTGCTTGGGGCGTGCGCCCATCTCGCGCAGCATGTCCACCTGGCGCACAAAGTTGCCCTTGCCGCGGCACAGGCGGTCCTCCGCCTGGTTGAAGGCGCGCGTGGCGTCCGTGAGCTTCTTGCCCACGTCCTCAAAGGATGAATAGAAGTCGGAGAACTTGTTGTAGAGGTCTCCCGCGCGCTTGAAGATGGCCTCCACGTTCTGCACGCGGGCCTCGTTCTGCCACAGGTTGAAGGCAAGCTGCAGCGCCATGAGCAGGTTGGTGGGGCTCACGATGAGCACGCCGCGCCGGTACGCCTCGTTCGTCAGCTCCGGCTGCGCCT